>NZ_JBHYYB010000080.1:0-42123 GCF_042752535.1 Kitasatospora sp. NPDC059327
GAGCGGATGATGCGGGACGCGAAGATCACGCAGATCTACGAGGGCACCAACCAGGTCCAGCGGATCGTGATGGCCCGCAACCTGCCGTAGCGCGTGGGTGGGGCGCCCCCGGGCACCCCACCGCACACCCTGGCTCGGCTGTTCGAAGCCGGTGCTATGTTCCGGGAATGAGCGAGAAGGAAGAGCAGGACCAGCCCATGAACGACGGTCCGCCGAAGCCGGCGATGCGTGAGGCGCTCGTCGCCGCCGCCTTCGAGCTCTTCCTGGAACGCGGTTTCGAACAGACCACCATCGACGACATCGTCTCGCTCGCCGGAGTCGGCCGGCGCTCCTTCTTCCGCTACTTCCCGGCCAAGGAGGACGTGGTCTTCCCCGACCACGAACGCAGCCTCGCCGAGATGACGGAGTTCCTGGAGTCCGGCACCGGCGAGGAGGACCCGGTCCGGCACGCCTGCGACGCCGCCCGCCTCGTCCTGCGGATGTACGCCGAGCAGCCGTCCTTCTCCGTCCAGCGCTACCGGCTCACCCGCAAGGTGCCCGGCCTGCGCGCGTACGAGCTGTCGGTGGTCTGGCGCTACGAGCACATGCTCGCCCACTACCTGCGGGGGCGCTTCGCCGCGCGGCCCGACGGGGCCCTGCGCGCGGACGTGATCGCGGCCGCGGTCGTCTCCGCGCACAACCACGCGCTGCGCACCTGGCTGCGCTCCGGCGGCGAGAGCGACTGGACCGCCGAGGTGGACGCGGCGATGGCCTTCGTCACCGGCACCTGGAACGACCGGTCGGCGGAGGGCACGCCGGACGGCGCGGCCGAGCCGGACGACGTGGTGGTGCTGGTCGCCAGCCGCCGGGCGCCGCTCTGGCGGATGGTGCAGGGCATCGAGAGCGCGCTGGAGGAGTCCCGGCAGGTGCCGCAGGCGTGACCCGGCCGTCCGGGCGGCTCGGCCGAGCCTTGCCCCCGCCGTTCCGGCGGCTGCGCCAGGGCGTGCCCCCGCCGTCCCGGCGGCTGCGTGCCCGGGACCTGTCGGTCGCTCACCCGTACGGCGCAACCCGCCCGGGGGCGCGCCGTGCCCGGGCGCGGGCCGCCGTGCGCCCCCCGGGGCCCCGGGCGAGACTCGGTCCCAGGAGGGGACCGCGCGGCGGCCGGCCCCGGTGAGCGCGAAGGAGCGGGCATGCCTGAGCAGACCGGTCAGCAGAGCGGTCAGCGGAGCGGCGGTCCCGACGCCGTGCGCGCGGTGCTGCTGAAGAAGGGCTACCTGTTCCTCCTGCTGATCTCGTCCCTCGTCGGCATCCCGGTGTCCCTGGCCGCGTTCGGCTTCGTCAGCCTGGAGCACGAACTCCAGCACTGGGTCTGGGAGAGCCTGCCGCAGACCCTCGGCCTGGACCGCGCGCCCTGGTGGTGGCCGCTGCCCGCGCTGCTGCTCGCCGGGTTGCTGCTGGTCCCGGTCGTCATCCGGCTGCCGGGCCGCGGCGGTCACATCCCGGTGGACGGGCTCGGCGGGCCGCCCACGCTGCCGAAGGCCGTGCCCGGCGTCGTGCTGGCGGCCCTGGCCTGTCTGCCGCTCGGTGTCGTGCTCGGCCCCGAGGCACCTCTGATGGCGCTGGGCAGCGGCCTCGCCCTGCTCGCCGTCCGGCCCGCCTGGCTGACCGCGAAGCCCCAGCTGGCACCCGTGCTCGGCGCGGCCGGTTCGACGGCGGCGATCTCCACCATCTTCGGGAGCCCGCTGGTGGCCGCCGTGATGATCATCGAGGCGGCCGGACTCGGCGGCCCGCAACTGACCGCGCTGATCCTGCCGTGCCTGCTGGCGAGCGGCATCGGCGCACTGGTGTTCACCGGCTTCGGCCACTGGACCGGGCTGTCGATCGGGGCCCTCTCGCTGCCCTCGGTGCCCCCGTCCGGCATCCCCGACCCGGGTGACTTCCTGTGGGGCATCCCGGTCGCGATCGTGGTCGCGACGATCTGCGTGGCCGGCCGCTCCCTCGGCGGCCGGGTCAAGGGGTACGTCACCGGAGGCCCGGACCGGCCCCCGCCCACCGTCCGGACGACGGCCGTCCGGACGGTGCTCTGCGCCGTCGCGGTCGGCGTCTGCATCAGCGCGTACGCGCTGCTCACCGGGCGCTCACCGGAGGAGGCGGCGCTCTCCGGGCAGATCACCCTCGCCAACGTCGCCGCCGACCCGGCGTCCTGGCCGGTGGGCGTCCTGGTGGCGCTGGTCCTCTGCAAGGGGCTCGGCTGGGGCATCGCGCTGGGCAGCATGCGCGGTGGCCCGATCTTCCCGGCACTGCTGATCGGCGCGGCTGTCGGGGTGGCCTGCGGCGCACTGCCCGGGTTCGGCTACACCCCGGGTCTGGCCGCCGGTCTCGCGGCCTCCGGCGCCGCCGTCACCCGGCTGCCGGTCACCAGTACCGTGCTGGCGTCGGCGCTGCTCGGCGCCGACTCGGCCAACGCGATGCCGCTGCTGATCGTCGCCTCGGTGACGGCCTTCGTCGTCGGCGAGGTGATCCGCGGTGTCGGCCGCCGCCGGGCCGCGGCCCCGCTCGGCCCCGGGCCCCGGACCGAGGCCGGGCGACCGGCGGAAGGGTGAACCGGCCCCCCGGCGCACCCGGCCGCCGGTGAACGCCGGCCCGTACCCGTCGAACGGTTCGGGCGTACACCGGGTGAACATCCGTCGATTCCCCGGCAGCGGCGGCCTCGGGTGCGGGAGAACGGAGTGCGTTCCGATCACCGAACCGGCCCGAGGACACCTCAACCATGCCCCTGAAGAACTACGGCGTACTCGCCGCCACCGCGGTCGACCGGCGTCGCGAGGACAACACCGACACCCCGCACTACCAGATCCACCTCCGCGACGCGGCCGGCACCGACTACCGGGCCGCGGTCAACGTCGAGTCCCAGCAGGCGCCTTCGGAGCTGCTCTACGTCGTCGTCGACGACTTCCGGCACCCGGTCACCGGCCTGCTGCCGGCCGCCGGCAGCGGCTGGACCGACCTGCCCTCGAAGCCCGGCACGGCCGCGCTGGACTTCATCCGCGGCAACCTCTTCGACCCGGCCGCACTGCGCGTCCTGCCGGCCGGCCTCCCGGGGACCGACAACGACCTCGCCGACCTGCTGGACCACTACGTGCGGCGGGCGATCGACGACCCGGCCGCCGCCGTCCACCTGATCGGCCAGCGCTTCGGACCGGAACCGGGCGTCCCCGACAAGGTGTTCGGCTTCCGGCCCGGCAACGGCGTCCACGACATCCACATGAACCAGGGCAACAGCGGCCGGTTCCGCTCCGACAACGGCGTCTACCAGGACGGCGGCCTGCTGATCCACCTGCCCGCCGAGAACCGCTGGGTCGCGGTCTTCCTGGCCTTCCAGTCCCAGGCCTGGCACACCGACGACACCACCGGCCATCCCCTCCCCGGCACCCCGCCCCGCCCCACCGACCCGCCCGGTCCCGTCGACCCGCCCGGCCGCGGGGCCGCGCTGCGGATCGTCGCCGCCGTGGTCAACCCGGTCGGCCCGGCGCCCGAGGACGAGACCGTCACGGTCCTCAACACCTCCGCCGCGGCGGTCGACCTGACCGGCTGGCACCTCGCCGACCAGACCAAGCAGCGCCTCGCGCTGCCCGCCGGACCGCTGGCCGCCGGCGCCGCCCTCACCGTTCACGCCGCCGGCGGCTTCACACTCGGCAACCACGGTGGGGCGATCACCCTCCTCGACCCCCGCGGGCTCAAGGTCCACGGTGTCGCCTACACCGCCCGCGAGGCCGCCGCCGAGGGCCGCACGATCACCTTCTGAGGTCACCCGCCCGGCTCCTCTTCCCCCGCCTCCCCTCCGCTCCTCTCCCCGATGTCGTTCCTGGTCCCGTTCCTCCGTCCGGGTGAGCCCCGGATTCACCGGCCGAGGCCGGGGCAATCTCGCTCCGTGACCACTTCCGCTCCCCGCCGTCGGCGCCGCCGTCCGGCCGCCCCGCACCGGACGCCGGCCCCGACGCACACCTCCGCCCCGTCCACCCCGACCGTGTCGGTGCTGCCGCGCGGCCTCGCGCCCGCCACCGTGCCACCGCGCTGCTGCGCCGTCTCCACCACCGAACACCGCTCCCTCGGCGGCACCATCATCCGCACCCACCGCCACCAACGCGCCTGCCCGGTGTGGACGGCTCGTTGACCGGACGGAAGCCGGTCGACCGGTCGTCGCGATTTGCTTGAATGAACGGTGTGACGAGCAGCGCCGGATTCACTGAGGACGACCTGAGCGGGCTGGCCGGGCCGCGCTCCTTCGAACGAGGTCTGGGCTACCGGGACGCGGTCGCCGAACTCGACGTCGGGGCACAGCGGTTCACCGCCGTCGTCAGCGGCACCGAGGCCTACGAGGTCGTCCTGGAGCTCGACGAGGAGTACGGGCTGTCGGGCGAGTGCGACTGTCCCTACGGACTCGACGGCAACTTCTGCAAGCACTGCGTCGCGGTCGGCCTGGTCGTGCTGGAGAAGTGGGACGAGCTGCCCCGGCTGAAGGCCGAGGGGAAGGCACGGGCCGGCAGCCTGGAGTCCTGGCTCGGCTCGCGTTCACGGGACGACCTGCTGCTGCTGGTCCGTGAACTGATGGACAGCGACCGGAGCCTGCGCCGCCGTCTGGAGCTCCGGGCGGCGACCGCCCAGGCCGACCCCGCCCAACTGCGGGCCCGGATCGCCGACCTGCTCGCGGTCGGGCGCTTCAGCCGGCACGGGTACGTCGAGTACGCCGACGCCCAGGTCTACGCCCTCCAGGCCGGTGAGGCGGTGGCCGCCGTCCGCGCCCTGACGGCGGAGGGCCAGGCCGCGCAGGCGGTCGCCCTGGCCCGGGAGGCGATCAGGCTGCTCGGCCGGTCCTACGACCGGATCGACGACTCCGCGGGGTGCGTCGGAGGTGTCGCGGCCGACCTCGACGAGGCTCACCTGGAGGCGTGCCGGGCGGCTCCGCCGGACCGCACCGAGCTGGCCGACTGGTTGGTCGACCGGCTGCTCGGCGACCGCGACCATCTCCTGGAGGCCGAACTCGGGGACTACCGCGACCTCCTCGGCGAGTCGGGCCTGCGACGGGTCCGGGAGCTGGCCGAGGAGGCCGGCCGGCGCAATCCGTCCGGCTGGGCCGAGAAGCACCTGATGCAGCAGCTGGCCAAGGCCGAGCGCGGCCTCAAGCCGCCCGTCGGCAAGGGCGACCGGGCCACGGTCCTGCCGGCGCAGACCGGCCGTGACGGCGCCGCCGGCCGGCCCGACGAGGCACTGGCGGCGCACCGCCGCGCGATCGAGGGGCTCAAGCCGCTCACCGGTGACGCCCGTTACCGGGAAATGGCCCGGCTCCTGCTCGAAGCCCGCTCCTGCCACCGGGCATTGGGGACGGAGGAGGCGTTCGCGGAGGATCTCGCGGCCCTCAGGGCCGACCAGCGGCGCAAACGCAACCTGCTGCGGATCCTGGACGAGCACGGGCTGTGACCGACCGGTCAGGCCTTCTTGACCACGCTCGACTTGAGCTGCATCGGGCCGAACCCGTCGATCCTGCAGTCGATGTCATGCCCGTCGACCCCGTCGACCAGGCGGATGTTGCGCACCTTGGTGCCCGCCTTGATCCCCGAGGGACTGCCCTTGACCTTGAGCGCCTTGACGACCGTCACCGTGTCGCCGTCGCTCAGCACGTTCCCGACGGCGTCCTTGACCACCCGCTCCCCGCCGGAGCCGTCGCCCTCCGCCGGCGTCCACTCGTTCCCGCACTCCGGGCAGACCATCAGCGCGTCCATCGCGTAGGTGTACTCGCTGGAGCACCGGGGGCACGGGGGCAGGTTCTCGTTCACCGACCCACCCTATCCGAGCCTCCGAAACAGCCCCCCACCTGCGCGGACCCGCCGCGGCACACCCATCGCCGCCCGACCGGAGCGAGCCCTCACCGGTCGTCCCGCCCGGGGCCCGGCCCCGACCCGGGGGCGGCCGGCAACCTAGCCGCCACGGCGCGCACGCGCAACGCGACATGCGGGTCAGGATTGCTCCTGACCCGCATGGGGTTCGCTCGCGCTCGGCAAGCGGATTGTGTCCGAGGGGGGACTTGAACCCCCACGCCCGATAAAGGGCACTAGCACCTCAAGCTAGCGCGTCTGCCATTCCGCCACCCGGACCGGGTGTTGTCTCTTCGGCCTCGTCGGCCGCGCTGACAGATGTAACTGTAGCAAAGATCGGCTTGCGCTCCCAAAACGGCCCCGGGCGGGTGGGCGGAGGGTGGTGACCAGGGCAAGGGGTGCTCTGTGGCGGGGGTGTGACCAGGGGGTTTCGCGTCGTTTCCCGGGTGCCCGCGGGGTGGATACGGGTGGGGGCCTGGGGGAGGATGGGCGGACGTGCTCGTACGGCCCGGGTGCAGGTCCCGGGGCTGGCGCACTGGTGCGTCGGTGCGGGCCAGAGACGAGGAGTGACCGTGAGCGAGCGGAGCGAGTCGACGGCGGGGCGGGCGGCGGCGCCGAAGGTGACGGCCGAGTCGGAGGTCGCCGAGATCTGTCGCGATCTGATCCGGATCGACACCAGCAACTACGGCGACGGCTCGGGCCCGGGCGAGCGCAAGGCCGCCGAGTACGTGGCGGAGCAGCTCGCGGAGTTCGGTATCGAGCCGCAGATCTTCGAGTCCGCCAAGGGACGGGCCTCGACCGTCGTCCGGATCGAGGGCGAGGACCGTTCCCGCCCCGGCCTGCTGATCCACGGGCACACCGACGTGGTGCCGGCCAACGCGGCGGACTGGACGTACGACCCGTTCTCCGGCGAGATCGCGGACGGGTGCGTCTGGGGGCGCGGCGCGGTCGACATGAAGGACATGGACGCCATGACGCTGGCCGTCGTGCGCGACCGGCTGCGGACCGGGCGCAAGCCCCCGCGGGACCTGGTGCTGGCCTTCGTGGCCGACGAGGAGGCGGGCGGCACGTTCGGTGCCCGGTACCTGGTGGACAAGCACCCGGACCTCTTCGAGGGGGTGACCGAGGGCATCGGCGAGGTCGGCGGCTTCTCGTTCACCGTCAACGACCAGGTCCGGCTCTACCTGGTGGAGACGGCCGAGAAGGGCATGCACTGGATGCGGCTCACGGTCGAGGGCCGGGCCGGGCACGGGTCGATGGAGAACGACGACAACGCCATCACCGAGCTGTGCGAGGCGGTGGCCCGGCTCGGACGGCACACCTTCCCGCTGCGGATCACCAAGACCGTCCGCGCGTTCCTGGACGAGCTGTCGGACGCGCTCGGCGTGCGGCTCGACCCGGAGAACATGGACGAGACGCTGCGGGTGCTGGGCGGCATCGCCAAGATGATCGGCACCACGCTGCGCAACACCGCCCAGCCGACGATGCTCGGTGCCGGCTACAAGGTGAACGTGATCCCCGGGCAGGCGACCGCGCACGTGGACGGGCGCTTCCTGCCCGGCTACGAGGAGGAGTTCCTGGCCGAGCTGGACAGCGTGCTCGGCCCGCGCGTGAAGCGCGAGAGCATCCACTCCGACAAGGCGATCGAGACCAGCTTCGACGGCGCGCTGGTCGAGGCGATGCAGAGCGCGCTGCAGGCGGAGGACCCGATCGCGCGGGCCGTGCCGTACTGCCTCTCCGGCGGGACGGACGCCAAGTCGTTCCAGGACCTCGGCATCCGCTGCTTCGGCTTCGCGCCGCTGCAGCTGCCGCCGGAGCTGGACTTCGCCGGGATGTTCCACGGCGTGGACGAGCGGGTGCCGGTGGACGGCCTCAAGTTCGGCGTGCGGGTGCTGGACCGCTTCATCGACGCCTGCTGAACGACCGTCCCGCAGGTGCGACCGCGGCCCGCTCCCGAGGTACCGGGCGCGGGCCGTCCGCATTGTCCGAGCTAATGATTTGGGACGGTGAAATGGAGATCGAGAGAAACGATTCTGCAAGGGCCCGTTGATCGACTGTCTGTGCGAGTCATCACCGTTGCGGGTGAATGGAGAAGAGGCTCCGTACCCCGTTTGCCACACCGTCGTTCACTCCTATGCAGCCCGCCGAACGGGTTGCGTTGTCCATACAGGAGGAATGATGAAGGTCAAGAAGATCGCCGCCGTCGCCGCTGTCACCGGTGGTCTGGTGATGGCCGTCGCCGGTACCGCGTCCGCCCACGGCGGCGCCGCCGCCAACGGTGTGGCCGCCGGCTCCCCCGGCGTGGTCGCGGGCAACCAGATCCAGATTCCCGTGCACATCCCGGTGAACCTCTGCGGCAACACCGTCAGCGTGATCGGCGTCCTGAACCCGGCGTTCGGCAACCACTGCGCCAACTTCTGAGCCGCGCCGCTCCCTGAGCACGCGATGACCGTGTGATCGGTCGACGGGTCGACCGGCCGGTGATTCACCGGCCGACAGGTCGACGGGCCGCTCATCGGATCGACTCACTTGGCCCCCGGGTGGCGGACGCGCCACTCCGGGGGCGCTTGTGCGTCCGGAACCGGGGCCGAGGGGTGGGGTCGGCCGCCGGGGTGTATTCCCGGGCCCCTCCGGAGTGTCACTCGATCGGGTGAAGCGGGTTTGTTCGACTCAACCTCGCCGCTTGCGCCTCGTTGTCCCCTGTGCACTCGAAGACCTTGCTCGTTGTTCGGAAAGTCCGACTTTCAGTAGGTCATCACGTCGTCTCGATACGTCAGGGGAAAATATGAGGAATGTAGCCAAGAAGGGGCTCCTCACGGCCGTGGCCACCGGCAGTGTCCTGGCCTCGACCGCCGGCTACGCCTACGCGGGCGCCGAGGCGCAGGGTGGCGCCGTCGGTTCCCCGGGCGTGGCTTCCGGGAACTCGGTGCAGGTGCCGGTCGAGGTGCCGATCAACGCCTGCGGGAACACCGTCGATGTGATCGGCGTCCTGAACCCGGCGTACGGCAACCACTGCGCCAACATCAGCGGGCACCCCGGCGGCAGCGGGCAGAGCGCTTCGGGAGCCGCCGCCTCCGGCCAGGCGGCCGGGTCGCCCGGTGTGGCCTCCGGGAACAACGTCCAGGCGCCCGTGCACATCCCGGTCAACGCGTGCGGCAACTCGGTCGACGTGGTCGGCGTCGGCAACCCGGCCTTCGGGAACGCCTGCGGCAACGAGGCCTCGGCGGTGGCCGCGCCGCCCACCCACCAGGACGAGGACTGCCCCGAGGAGCACGGCTCGCACAACCCGCCGCCGCCCGGCACCGGCCAGCCCTCCACGCCGCCGTCGCAGCACCCGGGCAGCGGTGAGACCACGCCGGGCAACCCCCGGACGGGCAGCCCGACCGCCACCACCCCGGCCGGGGCGCCCGGCACCGGCACGCCCACCGGCACGCCCGCGAGGACCACCGCGCCCGGCGGCGGTCAGAGCGGTCAGGCGGTGCCGGCCTCGGCCCGCACCACGGCCGCGGAGGCGGCCGGGGGCGGCCAGCTGGCCTCGACCGGCGCCGGCGGCACCGAGCTGCTCGGCGCTGCCGGCCTCGCGCTGCTGCTCGGTGGCGGCGTGCTCTACCGCCGTGCCCGCGCCGGCGCGCGCTGAGCGGAGGCCGCGCGCTCGGCGGAGGTCCCGCGCTCGGCGAGGTAGCCGCGCTCCGGTCGGGAGGTCGTCCGCGGGCGGGGGCCGGGCCTGAACCGGTTCCCGTGCTGCCATGGGCTCCCGAGTGGGGCCCGGCACGGCCGCCGTGGGGGGCGCACGCCGTGCGGGCCCGGCAGTGAACGCCGGTGCCCGCGGCCGTCGGTCCGACCGACGGCCGCGGGCACCGGGGGCGGGTCGCGCCGACGGCGCCGCGTGGACGGCGTCGCCAGGACGGGCAGAACCGTGACGCCCCCCTGCGGACCGGCGCGGTACACGCGGCCGTCCGGGGATCCCGCGGGCGAGCGCGGTCCGTGGCCCGAGCGGAAAGGACCCGGGGCACCAGGGCGATCAGCGGGTGGGCCCCGTCACCAGCTCCGGACCTGCCGGATGATCCGCCGCCGCAGCAGCACCGTTCGGCTGCCGTCCGGGAACAGTCGCAGTCTGTCCAGCTCCCAATGCCCGTATTCGGCGTGCTCGGTGAGTAGCTGGCGCGCCGCGTTGCGGGACGTCCCGCGTGGCATGCGCAACGACTGGTACTCGTACTCCGGCTGCCGGACCGGCTTCGCTGGGGTCAAAACGCTCCTCCTGAAGGACACCTTCGGGCAAGCCTACGGCCTGCCTCCGACAACGGGCCCAGGTATTTTCGGCCGCCCTTCCGGCAGGTCCGCCACCCGCGCTCCTGACAGTGCATCAGTTCCGTTCCTGTCGTGGAACGGGATACCCCGATCGGGGCTCGCGGATGCGGCACTCGGACGGCCCAGCAGTGCCGGGTCCGTGCGCCCCGCGCGGGCGTGCGCGGGGACGAAACCGTGCAGATCGGACATCAGGGGGGAAGTTGCGGTGAAATCGCGGGTGTAGGTGACAACCGCTGTGCGTACCGACACCGCGGGGAGATAGCGTCTGCACCATGTCTGATGCCGCGCAGCCCACCATTGCCGAGGTACGCGCCGCCGCCGAGGCGGTCAAGGCCGCCATCGACCGTCATCTGGAAGCGGTGTCAAGCCACAGCGCAGCGGACGATCCCGCTGTGTTCACCGCCTACGAGCAGCTCGCGACGGCGGCCATCGCCTACGACCAACTCCTCTACGAGGTCTACGACGAGGTCACCCCGTTCGAGGTCCCCGGGGACGAGGGGCCGGGCGGGTACCACGGCCCCGAGCAGCCCGAGGCGATCAGCGTGCTGATCCGCCGCGACTACCACGTGGTCGACCCGAAGCGGCTGCGCGCCCAGGCCGAGCGGCTGGACGACTCGCTGACCCCGGGCGGCGGCGGGGCGGGCGAGGTGAACGCCGCGATCGGCGTGCTGTTCGGTGAGTACGAGCCGGACGAGATCGCTGCCCGGAGCGAGGAGTTCGGCCTGGAGGAGGGTGACTCCACGCTCTGGGTCGCCGCCGCCGAGCCGACCGAGCCGGGGGAGTGGCTGCCGGAGCCGTTCGAGCACGCGGACCCGCAGCTGCTGATCTGCCGGTTCGACGTCAGTGAGGTCTACGACGACGAGGACCCCGACGACTGACCCCGGGCCGCCCCGCCCCGCCGCCCGTCACCTGCCGGGGCGGCGGGGCGGGGCGGCCCCCGGGGCCGGACAGCGGGACGGGCCGTCCCGCTGTGCTCGGCCGGGTGCTCGGCGGCCGGGGGCTGTGCCGGGCCGCGTCGGCGGCGTCCGGTTGTCCTCGCTGTGCCGGCCCTCGGTGATCCGCGACGTGCCGACGTGCTGGATGTCGATCGCGTCGAACTCGACGTGCCGGCTGTCGCCCCGCCGGCCGTCGAAGGCGTCGCTGAAGAGGCTGCGGCAGACCGGCCGGGCGGTGATCCGGCCGCCCGTGACCAGCAGGTCCGACAGCTCGCAGGGCAGGTCTCGCAGGGCAGGTCCGGTACTGCGGCGCGGAAGACACGCGGGGCGGACGCGGGACCGCTGGGGCCCTGGCGGCGGCCCTTCGGAAGCGTGGCGTCCCCGTGGGTCCGGCGCGACGGCGACGTCCAGGTAGCGCTGCTCGCCGGTGTTCCGGAAGCGCTGCTGCGCCGGCCGACCTCCTTGGCCGCCCGTCGGGTGCCGAGCGAGCCGTCGAGGGTCAGTGCGTGTGGTTGGACCATGCCGGGGCACCGGTCGACCGGCCGCCGGGCCGCTCGGTGGTGGGTCGGTCCGCTTCGCGGGTGGAGGCGGCGGTCGCCGGTGGAGACCGCCGCCGCGGTGACGAGCAGGCCGGCGAGGCCGAGTGCGGTGCCGGTGCCGGTGCCGGTGCCGGTGCGGAAACGTTGCTGCGAGCGCATGATTTCGGACGTTTCCTCGCGGGTGCGGGTGCGGGTGTGCGACCCGGAGCGCGCCGCCGTCGACGGCCCGCTCGGCGCCCGCGACCTGGCCGGCGAGCGGCGAGGCCAGGCGGGCGATCACGCGGGCGACGTCCTCGGGTGTGCCGAGCCGTGTGCTCGGCAGGCGTCGGACCCTCCCGCACGAAGTGCTCGACGGCCGCCTCGCGGGCAGGCCGGAGCCGGCGGCGAGTCGCTCGCCGAAGCCGCCGGGCCTCCCGGAGCCGCGTCCGGGTGGGGCCCGGCGACACCACCTCGGAGCGGACCCCGCATGCGCCGAACTCGACGGCGAGCGACGTGGAGTGCGAGAGCAGTGCGGCCCTGGCGGCGGCGTGGTCCACCGGCGGGCTGTCCATCGGCGGGCTGTCCGGCAGCCGGGCCGCCGCACTGGCGACATGCACCGGCGCGCCGCCCTCGCGCGGCGGCGCGGGCAGCGCGGCGGCTCATCCGCACCGCGGTGTGGAAGTCGAGCTCGAAGGTGGCCGGCCACCGCTCGTCGGCGACCTCCGGGAAGCCGGTCCGGACGGCCGGTCCGCCGACGTCCGCGACCGGCGCGTCCAGCCGTCCGTACCGGGCCGGCACCCGCTCGACGACCAGCCCGGTCGGGCTCCGTGAGATCGGCGGCGAGCACCTCGACCCGGTCCCCGAGCGCCGCCGCCCCCTGGGGCGACCGGGCACCCCGACCGCCGCCCGGCGGTGGTCCGGTCACCGTCGGCGGGCCGTGGTGACCGGGCCACCGCCGGTGACCGGACCCGGGCCTCAGTAGGCCTGGGCGGCGTTCTCGGCGAGGATCGCCCGCAGCCGGGTGGTGCGGGGCGGGGCCGGGCGCTCGGCGACGGCCTGGGCGAGGGCCGGGCCGGCGGCGTGCACCACGGAGAGGTGCCGCTCGCCGCGGCCGAAGGCGGTGTAGACCCACTGGCGGGTGAGGGCCGCGCCGGCGTCCTCGGGGAGGACGACGACCGCGCCCGGCCAGCGCCGGCCGACCGCCTGGTGGACGGTGAGTGCCCAACCGTGCCGCAGCCGGCCGGCCTCGGCCGGCGGGACGCTGCGGCGCGAGCCGTCCGGGTACTCCAGGTGCAGGCCGGTGGCGTCACCGTCGAGCACCCGGGCGGGGCGGACCACGCCGGGGGCGGGGGAGTCCACCACCCGGTCGCCCGGGTCGAAGCCGCCGAAGCGGCCCGGGCCGGGGTTGAGACGGGCCTTCGCGGCGGCGTTCAGGGCCCGGGTGCCGGCGCCGCCGCCGTGGCCGGGCGTCAGCAGCACCACCTGCTCGGCGGGGATGCCGAGCGCACGCGGGATGGAGTCGGTGAGCAACTGGATGGCGCGGTGGACGGCCTCGCCGCCGTCCTTGGCGGTCAGGATGACCACCTCCTTGTCCGGCGCCTCCACCGGCTGGAGTTCGCCGATGCCGATGCCGGAGACCAGTTCGCCGATCGGACCGAAGTCCGGGGTGCGGGAGGCCACGGCGGGGCAGACCTTGGCGGTCAGCAGGTCGGCGAAGAACCGGCCCGGGCCGGCCGACCAGAGCTGGCCCGGGTCGCCGCTCAGGACCAGCCGGGTGCCGTCGGCTAGCGACTCCAGCAGGGTGGCGGCCAACTCGACGTCCAGCAGCGGGGCGTCCAGCACGACGAGGAGGTCGAGGGCGAGGGTGCCGTCGGAGCAACGGCCGGGGCCGGCCGTTCCGGACAGCAGCTCGGCCAGGCTGACGGCGGACACCGGGCTGTCGGTGATCGTGGCGAGGCTGTCCCGGCCCTGTTCGGTCCAGGTGGCGGCCCAGGCGCGCAGGCCGAGGCCGGTGGCGGCCCGGACCAGGGCCACCGGTTCGGCACGGGCGGCCTCGCCACCGGTGTGGGTGACCAGGGCGCTCTCGGCGGCGGCCCGGATCAGCGCGGTCGCCGAGGAGGACGGTGCCGCGACGGCGGCCGCCTCCCAGGCGTCCGGGCCTGGCGCGGCGGGCGCGGCGGGCGCGGCGGGCGCGTGCGCGGCGTCGACGTCGGGGTCGGCGGTGGATTCCGCATCCGCGGCCGAGTCCTCGGCCGAGGGTGCGCCGTCGCCGTCGCCGTCGCGTTCACCGTGGCCGTCGGCCTCGCCGTCGGTCTCGGCTTCGTCCACCCCGGGGACGAACGTGGACATCAGGCGGACCAGTCCGTCGGCCAGGCTCTCCTCCGCCAGCGCCAGCCGCTCCAGCGCGAGCACGGTGCGGGTCGGCGGCTCGTCGTCCTCGTCACCGCCCGCGCTGTGCGCCTCGGCGCCGGTCAGCTCCTCCTGGAAGGGCATCGCCCGGCCGTCGACCACGGCCGACTGCAGCGCGGCCGCCGGGTCCGGCAGGCCGAGGCGGTCGAGCCCGGCCGTCACCTCGCCGATCTCCACGGCGGAGTGGCCGCGCAGGGCGGCCTGCTCCAGCAGCCACGGCACCAGCGCCTGGGCCCGGCGCGGGTCGGCCGGGCCGGCGGCGGGGCCGAGCAGGCCGCGGGCGAACCCGTCCGCGTGCTCGGGGCGGACCCCGGGCAGGGTCAGCACGGCCCAGGGGTCGGCACGCAGTTCCTCGGCGGCGCCGTCGCCGAACGCGGCCACGGCGGCGGGCGCGAGGTCGGTGGGCGCGCCGCCCGCGGCCAGTACCTCGGCGGTGCTCCGCAGGGCCTGCGCGCGCTGCTCGTCCGTCTCGGCCCGGAGCGGGGCGGTGCGGGTGACGGCGGGTGCCTCGGCCGGACCGGGCGCACCCGCCGTACCGGCGTCCTCGGCGGGGGCCTGCGGATCGGCCGGGACGCGCGGGGCGCTCCCGGCGGCCGGAGCGTCAGACCGGCGGGTCGACTGCTGCCCGACGACCCGGATCGCCTCCGCCAGTGCCGCGACGGCGGCCGCCTTGTCGGGGCCGTCCGTACCCGGCGTCGCCGAGGTCTCCTCCGGAGCGCCGTTCTCCGTGTCACTCATCGTTCGCTCCAAGAAAGGTCACTCCACTGCTGGGGCGCCGTCCGCGCCGCGCCGGTGCGGCGGCCGGGCGTGGCCGCCGCACCGCACGAGCGGTCGGCATGGTCGGGGCCGGATCCGGTCAGGCCGGGTCGGTCATGTCGTCATCAGTCATCAGTCATCGGCCGTCACCCGTCACCCGTCACCCGTCAGCGTTCGGTCGTCGTCATCGGTCGTCGAGATCCGGTCGCACCGGGCGGTGGAGCGAGCTCTAGAGCTCGCTCCACCCCTGGTCCGGATAGCGGTGGACCGGCGACGAGATGTCGTCGAGCGCACCGCGGATCTCACCCGGAAGCGTAAGCGCCTCCACCGACAGTGCCGACTGCAGCTGTGCCACCGTCCGTGCCCCGACCAGCGCGCTCGCCACGCCCGGCCGGTCCCGCACCCAGGCCAGCGCCACCGCGAGCGGGCTGCTGGCCAGCCCGTCGGCGGCGGTGGCGACCGCGTCCACGATCCGCCGCGAGCGCTCCCCCAGGTACGGCTGGACGAAGCCGGACAGGTACGGCGACGCGCCGCGCGAATCCTGCGGGACGCCGTGCCGGTACTTGCCGGTGAGGACGCCGCGGCCGAGCGGCGAGGAGGCGAGCAGCCCGACCCCCGCCTCCTCGGCGGCGGGCAGCACCTCCCGTTCGAGGCCGCGCTGGAGCAGCGAGTACTCCAGCTGCGCGCCGGCCAGCGGTACCCGGCCGTGGTGGGCGCGCTGCCAGGTGGCGGCCCGTGCGAGCTGCCAGCCGCTGTAGTCGCAGACTCCGGCGTACCGGGCGCGGCCGGAGGCGACGGCGATGTCCAGGGCGCTGAGGGTCTCCTCGACCGGGGTCGCCGGGTCGAAGGCGTGCACCTGCCAGAGGTCGACGTGGTCGGTGCCGAGCCGGCGCAGCGAGGCGTCGAGGGCGGCGAGCAGGTGGCCGCGCGAGCCGTCGAAGCGGCGGGCGGAGTCGGGGACGCTGCCCGCCTTGGTGGCGATGACCAGTTCGGAGCGGGGGATCAGGTTGTCGGTCAGCCGCGAGAGCAGGTACTCGGCGCCGCCGTCGCCGTAGACATCGGCGGTGTCGACGAGGTTGCCGCCCGCGTCGACGAATGCCTTGAGCTGCTCGGCGGCCTCGTGCTCGTCGGTGTCGCGGCCCCAGGTCATGGTTCCGAGACCGAGCCGGGAGACCTGCAGCCCGGTACGGCCGAGGTGACGTTTTTCCATCGGACGGGCCCTCCACTGGCCGACAACACCGCTGACACCGACAACACCGACAACACCGCTGACACCCGGACCCGGGGTACCGCGGAAGCCGCCGGCACCCCTGATACCGCCGGCACCCCTGATACCGCCGATGCCGACCGCGCGACCCGGGCCGTTCGCCCCGCCCGCGTGGCCCACGTCGCCCGCGTCGGTGGTACGCCGGCACCGGGCGGTCCCGGCGGGTCCGGCGGTCCCGGCAAACGCGCAGGTGGGGAGAGGCGTCCCCACGTCGGCTGAGCGTAGCGGCCGGTGCCCGGGCAGGGGTGCAGACCCGCAGAACGATCACCACCCGACCGGCCGCTCCGGATGTGACCCGGCCCACAGCTACCGGCCAGTAGCATTGCCGCCGGACGTGCGGTTACCCTCACGGACAAACCGACTGGAAGGCAGGGCAGATGCGACTCGGTATCAACCTCGGCTACTGGGGACTCGGCATGGACGCCGACAACACCGCCGTCGCCCAGGAGGCGGACCGGCTCGGCTACTCGGTCTGCTGGGCCGCCGAGGCCTACGGCTCGGACGCGGCCACCGTGCTGTCCTTCGTCGCCGCCAAGACCGAACGGATCGACGTCGGCTCGGCCATCTTCCAGATCCCGGCCCGCACGCCGGCGATGACCGCGATGACGGCGGCCACCCTGGACACCCTCTCGGGCGGGCGCTTCCGGCTCGGTCTCGGCGTCTCCGGCCCGCAGGTCTCCGAGGGCTGGTACGGCGTGAAGTTCGACAAGCCGCTGGCCCGCACCCGCGAGTACGTGGAGATCATCCGCAAGGCGATGTCCCGTGAGCGGCTGGTCCACGAAGGGGTGAACTGGACGCTGCCGCTGCCCGGCGGCCCGGGCAAGCCGATCAAGCTCACCGTGCACCCGGTGCGCGAGCACATCCCGCTGTACATCGCCGCGATCGGGCCGAAGAACCTGGAGCAGACCGGCGAGATCGCCGACGGCTGGCTCGGCATCTTCTTCTCGCCCGAGCACGCCGCGCTCTCCCTCGACCCGCTGCGGGCCGGCCGGGCCAAGGTCGGGCAGACCCTGGAGGACGGCTTCGACCTCTGCCCGACCGTCACCATCGCGGTCGGCGACGACATCAAGGCCGGGGTCGACTCCCAGCGCTCCTACGCCGCGCTCTACATCGGCGGCATGGGCAGCAAGGAGAAGAACTTCTACAACCAGCTCGCCCGGCGGATGGGCTACGAGCAGGCGGCCGACGAGATCCAGGAGAAGTACCTGGCCAGGGACTACGAGGGTGCCGCGGCGGCGGTGCCGCACGACCTGATCGACGCCACCTCGCTGGTCGGCGACACGGCCCGGATCGCGGACCGGATGCAGGCCTACGCCGACGCGGGCGTCACCACGCTCACCCTGGCCCCGGCCGGGTTCGGCCTGGAGGAGCGGATCCGCGCGCTGCGCACCGGTGTCGAGGCGCTGGAGCGTGCCGGTCTGGCGTGATCCGGGGAGCCTCGCGGGCCGGCCGGGGGTGTCGCCCGGCCGGCGTCCGGGGTGTGTTCCCGCCGCGCCCGCCGCGCCTTCGGGGTCCGCGGCTCCCGCGCCCGTGGCTCCCGCGCCCGCGGGTCTACAGCCAGTCGTGCCGCTTGAACACCCGGTGCAGCACGACGCAGACCGCCACCATGAGGGCCAGCGCCGCCGGGTAGCCCCAGGGCTGGCGCAGTTCGGGCATGTCCTCGAAGTTCATGCCGTACACGCCCGCGATCATGGTCGGTACGGCGGCCAGCGCCGCCCACGCCGAGATCTTCCGCATGTCGTTGTTCTGCTGCACGCTGACCTGCGCCAGGTTGGCGCTGAGGATGTCGGAGAGCAGCCGGTCCATGCCGTCGACCTGGTCGTTGGCCTTGGCGAGGTGGTCCGCGACGTCCCGCAGGTAGGGCAGCGCCTCGGGGCGGACGAACGGCACGCCACCGCGTTCCAGCCGCAGCATCGGGTCCAGCAGCGGGCCGGTGGCCCGGCGGACGGTCACCAGCTGGCGCTTGTAGCCGTAGATCCGGCCGGCCGTGTCGCGGCCGACGCGGGTGGGGGCGAACACGTCGGCCTCCAGTTCGTCGAGATCGGCCTGGAGCCCGACGGCCACGTCGACGTACCCGTCCACCACCGTGTCGCAGACCGAGTGCAGGACGGCGCTCGGCCCGTACCTCAGCAGTTCCGGCTGCCGTTCCAGCTCCGCCCGGAGTCCGCCGAGCGGGCTGTCGGTGCCGTGCCGGACCGTCATCACGAAGTCCTCGCCGACGAAGACCATCACCTCGCCGCTGGTCACCGCGTGCCCGCCGGGGTGGTAGCCGAGTGTCTTGAGCGCGACGAACAGCGAGCCCTGGTAGGCCTCCACCTTCGGGCGCTGATGGGCGCTGACGGCGTCCTCGACGGCCAGTGGGTGCAGGGAGAACTCCGCGCTGACCTGGTCGAGTTCCTCGACGGTCGGCTCGAAGAGGCCTATCCAGACGAAGCTGCCCTCGCCGGCCGCCCGCGCGGCGGCGAGGGCGTCGGTGTGGTCCTCGGGCCCCTCGATCCGGCGGCCGTCGCGGTAGATGGCGCAATGGACGATCATGCGGGCCATTGTGGCCCCTCGGCGACCGTGCCGACGGCACATCGGCGCCACGCGGGCGTGACACCGGGCGTGCCACCGGGCGCCGCGACGACGGCCGGGAGAACGGGCGGCACGACGGCCGGGAGAACGGCTGGAAGAACGGGCGGCACGACGGGCAGGACGCCGGAAGCGACCCCGGCCGGCCCCACCGCCCGCCCGGGAGGCCTTACGCTGGGCCCCATGCCCACCCTGCTGCTCGTCCGCCACGGCCGATCCACCGCGAACACCGCCGGAATCCTGGCCGGTTGGACACCCGGCGTGGATCTCGACGACACCGGGCGCGCGCAGGCCGCCGCGCTGGCCGGCCGGCTCGCCGGCATCCCACTGGCGCAGGTCGTCAGCAGCCCGCTGGACCGCTGCCGGCAGACCGTGGAGCCGCTGCTCGCCGTCCGTCCGGAGCTCTCGGGGCCCGCCGAGGACGAGCGCCTCGGGGAGTGCCACTACGGCGAGTGGACCGGCCGCCCGCTGGCCGAACTGGCCAAGGAGCCGCTCTGGCGCACCGTTCAGGACCACGCGGCGGCGGCCGCCTTCCCCGGGGGCGAGTCCCTGCGCGAGCTGAGCCACCGCACGGTGAACGCCGTCCGCGAGTGGAACGCGAAGGTCGCGGCCGAGCACGGCGAGGACGCGGTCTGGGTCGCGTGTTCGCACGGTGACGTGATCAAGGCGGTGGTGGCCGACGCGCTCGGCCTGCACCTCGACCACTTCCAGCGGATCAGCGTCGAGCCCTGCTCGGTCACCGCGATCCGCTACACCGCGCAGCGGCCCTTCGTGCTGAGAATGGGCGACACCGGCGACCTCTCCTCGCTCGCGCCGAGGCCGAGTGGCGACGGGCACGGCGGCCGGGGCGGGGACGCGACGCCGGCCGGCGACGCGGTGGTCGGCGGGACGGCCTGACCGACCCGTTCCGGTGGCGGTCCGACCGCGTCGACGACGCCCCGGCCGCCGGGGCGGGCCCCGACCGCCGGGGGCGACCGCACCCCGCCGCGGGCCGGCCGCCGGGTCGCCGGACCCCTCGTCACCGGCTCGGCTCCCCGGGCCGGGCCCGGAGGTCGTAGGGTGACTAGCGAGCCTGCCGGGCCCCGGCCACCGGTGTCCGGACGGCCGGCGCGCCCGGACGGTCCGGTGGTACGGGCGCCCGCACCCGCAGCACAGCGACACGACGTACGTCCGCCGGCCGCACGACCCCGCCACCCGCACGACCGACATCCACGACACACCCGACATACGACGATCGAAACGATCCGGAGCGAGAGCGTGCCCCGTCAGGTCTACTTCTACGACCAGCCCGAACGGTTCGTCGCCGGCACCGTCGGCCAGCCCGGCGCCCGGGCGTTCTACCTGCAGGCCAGCGCCCGGGGGCGGATCACCAGCGTGCTGCTGGAGAAGACCCAGGTCGCCGCGCTCGCCGAGCGGATCGAGGAGGTCCTCGACGAGGCCCTGCGGCGCAGCGGCGGCGACTCCGCGATCCCCGCCGCCGCCCCGGTGGACCTGCTCGACACCGCGCCGCTGGACCTGCCGCTGGAGCAGGAGTTCCGGGTCGGCACCATGGCCCTGGCCTGGGACAGCGTCGACAGCTGCCTCGTGGTCGAGGCGCAGGCGGTGATCGAGGAGGAAGAGGGCGAGGACGCCGCCGAGACCGTCTTCGAGGACGACGAGAACGGCCCGGACATGCTGCGGGTGCGGCTCTCCGGCGCGATGGCCCGGGTGTTCGCCAAGCGTGCGCTGGACCTCGTCGCGGCCGGTCGCAAGCCCTGCCCGTTCTGCAACCTGCCGCTCGACCCGGAGGGCCACCTGTGCCCGCGCGCGAACGGGTACCGGCGCTGAACACCGAGACCGCTCCGCAGGCGGACCCGGTGGCCGGCGCGGCCCTGGCCGCCGACGTGCCGACCGCGCTGCGCCTGCTGCGCGAGGGCGGGCTGACCGTCCACGGCCGGTTGACCGACGCCTCCAACGCCGCGCTCTACTGCAGCGTCACGCTGGACGGCCCGCAGGGGCTGACCGCGCAGGCCGTCTACAAGCCGGTGGCCGGTGAGCGTCCGCTCTGGGACTTCCCGGACGGCACGCTGGCCGGCCGGGAGGTCGCCGCGTACGAGCTCGCCGCCGCCACCGGCTGGGCGCCGATCCCGCCCACCGTGCTGCGGGACGGCCCGCACGGGCCCGGCATGGTGCAGCTCTGGGTGGAGCCGGACCCGGAGGCGGATCCGCTGCTCGCCCTCCAGGACCCGCGCGGGCCCGAGGACGGCTGGCTGCCGATCGTGCGTGCCGAGGTCGGCGACGGGCGGACGGCGCTGCTGGTCCACCCCGACGACCAGCGGCTGCGCCGGCTCGCCGTGCTGGACGCGGTGCTCAACAACGCCGACCGCAAGGGCGGGCACCTGATCGCCGCCGCCGACGGCCGGATCTACGGCATCGACCACGGGGTCACCTTCAACACCGAGGGCAAGCTGCGCACCCTGCTCTGGGGCTGGGCCGGTCAGCCGTTGCCGGCGGAGGCGCTGGAGGTGCTGGGCGGTCTCGCCGAGCAGCTCGACGGTCCGCTCGGCGAGCGGCTCGCCCCGCATCTGACCGCCGCCGAGCTGACCGTCACCCGGGACAGGGTGGCCGAGCTGCTCCGTACCGGCCTCCACCCGCTGCCGTCGCAGGACTGGCCGTCCATCCCCTGGCCGCCCATCTGACGGTCGCCCCGGGCGGCCCCCGCAACGGCACCCGCGCGGCCCGCGGGCACCCGCGCTGTCCGCGCGCGCCCCGTGCCCGCGCCGTTCGCGCTGCCCCGCGCCGGCGTGCGACCTTGGTGCCCGTGCCGCGCGCGCCCCGCGCCCGCCCGCCGCACCGCCCGGCCCTGCAATGGTCTGGACCGGTACGGTGGTTCGGCCGCAGACTGCTCCGATGGACGAGCGACGGACCACCCCCCACCTGGACCTGCCGCTGCATCGCTTACAGGTTCCGCTGCCGCATCTGCTCCCGTTCGCGATCGGCAGCTTCGACGCCATCGGCCCGCTCTCCCGAGCGGGCTTCCCCCACCGGCACTCCTTCTTCGAGATCGTCTACGTCACCGGCGGTCGCGGCGCCCACGTCCTGGACCTGGTCCACCGGACGCTGCGGCCCCCGCAGTTGTGCGTGATCGCGCCCGGCCAGGTGCACTACTGGGCCGACGCGGACGAGCTGACCGGGCAGGTGGTGCTCTTCAACGAGGACTTCCTGCTCTCCTACCCCGACGACCTCGCCGCGCTCCGCGGCCTGTCCGCGCGGCCTGCCCTGGCGCTGGGCGAACACGCCGGGCCGATCGCCGCGTTGCTGGCCGACATGGAGGAGGAGTACCGGGCCCGGCCGGCGGGCTTCCCGGGTGTGCTGCGGGCCAGCCTGCACATCCTGATCGTCCGCGCGCTGCGGGCCTGCGCCCCCGGCACGGCTGGCGCGCCGCCCGGTCGGGGGAGCGAAGTGGCCGCCGCCTTCGGCCGGTTGATCGCCGACCCGGGCGGTCTGCACCGTTCGGTGGCCTCCTGCGCCCAGGAGCTGGGCGTCTCGCCCGGCCATCTGCAGACGCTGGTGAAGCAGGCCACCGGCCGCACGCCCGGCCGGCTGATCCGCCAGCAGCAGACCCTGGAGGCCAAACGGCTGCTGGCCTCGACGGAACTGACGATTCGTCATGTGTCCCGAGAGGCCGGGTTCGTCGATCCGGCCTACTTCTGCCGCTTCTTCCGGCGGGAGACCGGGATGACGCCGGGGGAGTTCCGGGCCCGGGTCGGAGGAAATCACCACGATCCCCGGATCATGTCCATCGCGGCGACTCCGGGGGCCCCGTAGGTTGACTGCTGGCCACCGGTGGCCGACCCGTACGAACGGGTGGGCCGTCGGCCCGGTCCTTGTCATGCCCCCACCATGACAAGGGCCGTCCCCCACATCCCCCACACCCCTCACCGAAGGAGTCGGCGCATGCCCGCGTCCGAAGAGCCCACCCGGCCGGAGGGCCTGATCGACCGCCGGATCAGCCGCAAGACCGTCCTCAAGGCGGCCGCCGTCCTCGGCACCGCCCCGCTGCTGATCGGCGGCGGCGTCGCCCTGGCCCGCGACCGGGTCGGTACCGGCGAGGCGCCCGGTCTCACCCCCGCCTGCCACGACGGTGACGAACCGACGATCGAGCAGACCGAGGGCCCCTACTTCAAGCCGAACTCCCCGCTGCGGACCTCGCTGATCACCGACAGCACCCCCGGCACCCGGCTCACCGTCAGCGGTTACGTCTTCGGCCGGGCCTGCCTGCCGATCTCCGGCGTGCTGCTCGACTTCTGGCAGGCCGACGTCAACGGCGCCTACGACAACACCGGCTTCGCCTTCCGCGGCCACCAGTTCACCAACGCCCAGGGCGCGTTCAGCCTCACCACCATCGTCCCGGGCCTGTACCCGGGCCGCACCCGGCACATCCACGTCAAGCTCCAGGCGCCCGGCCGCCCGGTGCTCACCACCCAGCTCTACTTCCCCGGCGAGCCGCGCAACAGCACCGACACCATCTACGACGCGCGGCTGCTGATGAACGTCCGCCAGGTCGGCTCGGCGAAGGAGGGCACCTACGACTTCGTCCTGAACGTGCCGCAGACCCCCACCACGCCGCCGACCAGTCCGAACCCCACCACGCCCACCGGCTCGCCCACCTCGTCCCCGACGACCCCGCCCGGCGGCACCTGGGCCGCCGGGACGCTCTACAACGCGGGTGACCGCGTCACCTACGCCGGCGCCTCCTACCGTTGCCTCCAGGGGCACACCGCCATCACCGGCTGGGAGCCGCCGAACGTGCCGGCCCTCTGGCAGCGGCTGTAGCGGCTCCAGCCGCGTCCCCCGGAGGGTCGGGCGCCCGGTCGGCGGCAGGGCCGGCCGGGCGCTCATTCCGCTTGTCCACGAACGGTACGGCGGGCGGAGCACGTCAAGCGCCGGTCACTATCAGTCCGGAAGCGCTCAGGCAACGATGAGAAGCGAATCCAGTCGATCTTGCGCACTGGTTAGGCTTTCAAATGTTCGCGCGGTTAAAGTCATTCCCATGCATGCCTGGCCCGCCTCCGAGGTTCCCGCCCTGCCTGGTCAGGGGCTCCCCCTTCGTATCCACGACACCGCCGCGGGCTGTATCCGGGAGGTCGTCCCGCAGGACGGCACCGCCCGGATCTACGTCTGCGGCATCACGCCCTACGACGCGACCCACATGGGCCACGCCGCCACGTACAACGCCTTCGACCTGGTGCAGCGCGTGTGGCGGGACGCCGGCCACGACGTCCTGTACGTCCAGAACGTCACCGACGTGGACGACCCGCTGCTGGCGCGGGCGATCGAGACCGGCCAGGACTGGGTGGCCCTCGCCGAGCGCGAGACCGCGCTCTTCCGCGAGGACATGACCGCCCTGCGGCTGATCCCGCCGGCCCACTACATCGGCGCCGTCGAGTCGATCCCGTGGATCGTCCCGCTGGTCCAGAAGCTGCTGGCGAGCGGCGCCGCCTACAAGGTCGACGACGACATCTACTTCTCGGTCGAGTCGGAGCCGCACTTCGGCGAGGTGTCCGGCCTGACCCGGGAGGCGATGCGCCCGGTCTTCGCCGAGCGCGGCGGCGACCCGGACCGCCCCGGCAAGCGCCACCCGCTGGACGCCCTGCTCTGGCTCTCGGCCCGCCCCGGCGAGCCCGCCTGGGACACCGAGCTCGGCCACGGCCGCCCCGGCTGGCACATCGAGTGCGTCGCCATCGCCCTGCAGTTCCTCGGGATGTCCTTCGACATCCAGGGCGGCGGCAGCGACCTCTCCTTCCCGCACCACGAGATGGGCGCCGCGCACGCCCAGGTCGCCACCGGGAGCCACCCGTACGCGCAGGCGTACGTCCACGCGGGCATGGTCGGCCTGGACGGCCACAAGATGTCCAAGTCGCGCGGCAACCTGGTCTTCGTCTCGGCGCTGCGCCGCGACGGCGTCGACCCGGCGGCCATCCGCCTCGCCCTGCTCTCGCACCACTACCGCGAGGACTGGGAGTGGACCAAGGCCACCCTGGACGAGGCCGTCGAGCGCCTCGCCCGCTGGCGCGCCGCGGTCTCCCGCCCGGACGGCCCGCCGGCCGAGGCCCTGCTCGCCGAGGTCCGGGAGGCGCTCGCGCACGACCTGGACGCGCCCGCGGCGCTGGCCGCGGTCGACCGCTGGGCGGCCGCCCAGGAGGCCGGGAGCGGCACGGACATGGGCGCGCCCGGTCTGGTCTCGCGCACGGTGGACGCCCTGCTCGGCATCGCGCTGTAGGACGGGGCCCGACACGGCGGAGGGGAGGGTCAGTCCTCCTCGCCGCCGTCCTGGCTCTCCCGCGCGGTGGGCGGTTCGGGCTCGCTCGGCCGCTCCGCCGTGGCATGGCCGGCGACCGGCTTCTCGCCGCCCGGTCCGACGTTCTCCCGGCGGCGCAGGTAGCGCTCGAACTCCCGGGCGATCGCGTCGCCCGAGGCCTCCGGCAGCTCGGCGGTGTCCTGTGCCTCCTCCAGCTGCTGGACGTACTCGGCCACCTCGGTGTCCTCGGCGGCCAGCTGGTCCACGCCCAGTTGCCAGGCCCGGGCGTCCTCGCCCAGCTCGCCCGGCGGGATGCGCAGGTCCAGCAGGTCCTCCAGCTTGTTGATCAGCGCCAGGGTGGCCTTCGGGTTCGGGGGCTGCGCGACGTAGTGCGGCACCGCCGCCCAGAGCGTCACGGCCGGGACGCCGGCATGCGTGCAGGCCTCCTGGAGCACCCCGACGATCCCGGTCGGGCCCTCGTAGCGGCTCTCCTCCAAGTCCAGCCGCTGGGCCAGGTCCGGGTCGGAGGTGACCCCGCTGACCGGGACCGGGCGGCTGTGCGGGGTGTCCCCGAGCAGCGCGCCCAGGATGACCACCAGCTCGATGCCCAGCTCGTGCGCGAAGCCGAGCAGCTCGTTGCAGAACGAGCGCCAGCGCATGCTGGGCTCGATGCCGCGCACCAGGACGATGTCCCGGGTGGTGGGCTCGGTCACCCGGACCACCGAGAGTCGGGTCGTAGGCCAGGTGATCCGGCGGATGCCGCCGTCCAGCCAGACCGTGGGCCGGTTGACCTGGAAGTCGTAGTAGTCCTCGGCGTCCAGGGCGGCGAACACCTTGCCGCCCCAGGTCTCGTCCAGATGCGCCACGGCCGCGGACGCGGCGTCCCCGGCGTCGTTCCAGCCCTCGAAGGCGCAGACCATCACCGGGTCGATCAACTCGGGAACATCTTCCAATTCGATCACCCAGCGTCTCCCTCCGGTCGGCGGACGGACCGACCCCGCCCCGGCTGGCCTGCCGAGGCGCCGACGGGCCGGCTGCCGACTGTCGAACCTCTCGTCACCCATGGAACGCCTCGCTCCACGGTCCCTACCTGCCCAGCCTACGGGCTTTGATGCGCCTCCCGGCGGGGCACCGGGACAGTCTGGGGGAGCGGGGCGCCGGGATCCACCGGTTATCCCGGCGGCGGGGTCCGGGACGGCCACGGGCCCGCCGCCGGGCGCCGCCGGGCCCCGGGGCGGCTCAGCGCGGCCCGGTCGCGGCGGTGACGGCCGGCAGGTAGCCGAGGGACTGCCCGTCGGGCGTGGGGTGGAAGGACTCCCAGAGGCGGGGGAGCACGATGCCGGTGATCCACTCCTGTCCGCCGCCGGCGCAGACCCCGTGGCCGTCGAACGCCGTCCGGACGTCGGCGAACGCGAACCCGTGCGCGTCCGCCCGGTCGCGGATCAGCTCGTCCAGTTCGTCGGTGAGCGCGTTGAACCGCACCCGGCGCGCGTCGGTGCCGATCAGGCAGGTGGTGCCGGTGCGCAGCAGGTGCGGGTAGCCGGTGACCACCACCCGGGCGGCCGGGGCGGCGGCCCGTACCGCGTCGTAGAGGCCGGAGAGCCGACCGGGCAGCTCCTCGCGCAGCCGCCGGGCGGACTCGTCCAGGGTCGCGGTGCAGCGGGCCTCGGTGGTCAGCGGCTGGAGACAGTCGGTGGCGGCCCCGGCGAAGCCTAGGTCGTTGCCGCCGACGGTGAGGGTGAGGACGGTGGTGTCCGCGTCGACCCGGGGCAGTTGCCCGCTCCGGACGTCCTCGGTGGTCGCGCCGCCGCACGCGGCGGAGAGGAAGCCGGCGGCGCCGTGGTCGGCGGCCCAGAGTGCCGGGTAGGCGTTGGCGCTGCGGTGGCAGTCACCGGAGGCCGGGTCGTAGGCGCCGGCCGCGACCCCGGCGGCGTAGGAGTCGCCCAGGGCGGCGTACCGGGGCGGGGTGTCGGCGGGCGCGGCGCCGGCGGGGGCGGCGCAGAACAGGAGCGGTACGGCGGCCAGGGCGGCCAGGAAGGGGTGGCGCTGCACGGCGGTTCTCCGGAGTCCGGCGGCCGGGCGCGGTCCGCCTCGGCCCATCGGGCACGGATCGTATCGGAATGGTGACGCACAGTCGTCTCCCGTGCCCGCGCGCCGGGGCGGCGCGATGATGGGGGGAGGGGTCGGACGGCGGGCGTGAGGAGCCGGGCGGATGGACGGACGGTGGTGGATCGGCGTCGGCGCGGTGGTGGCCGCCGGGGCCGCGGCGGTGGTGCTGGCGGCCGTGGCGGCGGGCCGGCGCCTGCCGGTGGAGCATGTGACCGAGGGCGGTCTGGAGCTGTCCCAGCCGCCGGGCGCGGTCTGGGACGTGTTGACCGACATCGACCTCTACCCGGCGTGGCGCCCGGGCCTGTCCCACGTCGAGCGGCTGCCGGCGGGCGTCGGCGGCCGGCCCCGTTGGCGC
This sequence comes from Kitasatospora sp. NPDC059327, assembly GCF_042752535.1. Lineage (NCBI taxonomy): Bacteria > Bacillati > Actinomycetota > Actinomycetes > Kitasatosporales > Streptomycetaceae > Kitasatospora > Kitasatospora sp. NPDC059327. Next base: position 27,361 of record NZ_JBHYYB010000080.1, read on the forward strand.
GAGTACGGGCGGCACGGACACGCCACCTTCGAGGTGGTGGAGAGCGAGGCCCCGCACCGCCTGGTGACCGGGGTGGCCGACCCGGACCTCCCCTGGGGCGGCACCTGGACGCTCGTGCTGACGCCCGCCGGCCGGGGCTGCAGTCTGACGGTCACCGAGCGCGGCGAGGTGTACCAGCCGTTCTACCGGGCCGTCTCGCACTACGGCCCGGGGGAGAGCGCCGGCGTCCGGCGCTACCTGGCCGCCCTCGCGCACCGGATGGCGTAGCCGGGACGGTGCTCGTCACGGCCCGGCGGACCCGGCGCGCCCGCCCGGGCTCAGCGCACCCAGTCGCGCCGGTAGTCGGTCCAGTTCTGCTCGGTGGCGGCGAAGTCGACGTACAGTCCGACGCCGAAGTTCTCCCGGTCGAGGTCGTACCGGCCGAGGCCGAGCCGGATGCCGCGGATTCCGGCGGTCACCGTCTCGGCGTGACCCCAGTGGCCCCACTTGTCGTCCCAGTAGAACGGCAGGCCCATCAGCAGGTCCACGTCCTCGGGGGTGGCCTCCAGGGCCAGCTCGGTCTGGTAGGCGTTGTAGCCCCCGTAGAGGGACTCGGTCGGCATGCTGGAGTCGTAGGTCATCACCGCGATCTGGTCGACCCGGCGGGCGGTCTCGGCGAAGTAGGCCTGGTCCCACCACTTGCCGTGGTCGGTCAGCGCGATGGCGACGTCGTGCTGGTAGGGCAGCGGGTCGATCTGCGGGACGGCCGCCGACAGCCGGGCGCCGCGGCCGGCGGTGACCGGCCGGACCTGGTCCAGCAGCGCGAGCCAGCCCGCGGAGCCGGGGCGGATCGGTTCCATGTCGAAGTGCACCCCGTCGAAGCCGAGGTCCAGCACCTGGCGGGCGGAGGCGGTGACCCGGTCCCGGGTCGGCGCGTCCTCCAGGTCCAGGGCGTCCTTCTCGGGCTTGACCTCGTCACCCAGCCAGCTCTGCACCCGGATGCCGGGCAGCGCCCGGTGGGCCGCCTCGGTGAACCACCGGGCGCGGGGGTGGACGGCCGGCGGCAGCGAGCCGTCGTGCTCCAGCGGGCCGGTGTGGACGTAGAGGTCGCGCACGCCCGTCCCGGCGAGCCGCCGGGCGAGGTCGGCGACATCGGCGTCACCCTTCCGGCCGTCCACCCAGGCGTGACCCAGCCAGACGACGTCCTTGCCGCGGGTGCGGGCCTCGGGGGAGGGGTCGCCGACGTACTGCAGCCGCAGCGCGAGCGCCGCCGAGCCGACCGGCAGTACGGCGACGGCGGCCACGACCAGTGCCACCGCGAGGGTCCGGCGCCACCGCGACCACCGTCGCCAGCGCGTTCGCAGGGCTCGTGACGGCGCCCCCAGGGCCCGTCCGAACCGTCGGATCCGTGCACCGGTCCCCGTCATGCAGTCGCTCCCCCCGTGCGGCCGAGTGCTCAGGATACGAAATGCTCCACCGGTGCACGCCACCGGCCGGATACCCTGGCCACGTGCGTGCCCGATTCAGCGGGTGCGCAAAGCCGACAGCCGTCGCACCCAGGGAGAAGCCCCATGGCCACTGCAGCCGACCCGTCCATCACTCAGCAGAGCCGCGCGAACGCGCTGCGTGAGGCGCTCGCCACCAGGGTGGTGGTGGCCGACGGGGCGATGGGAACCATGCTCCAGGCCCAGGACCCGAGCCTGGAGGACTTCCAGAACCTGGAAGGCTGCAACGAGGTCCTCAACGTCACCCGGCCCGACATCGTCCGCTCCGTCCACGACGCGTACTTCGCGGTGGGTGTGGACTGCGTGGAGACCAACACCTTCGGCGCCAACTTCTCGGCGCTCGGCGAGTACGACATCCCCGAGCGGATCTTCGAGCTCTCCGAGGCGGGTGCCGCGATCGCTCGCGCGGCCGCCGACTCCTTCGACGACGGCCGCACCCGCTGGGTCCTGGGCTCGATCGGCCCCGGGACCAAGCTGCCCACCCTCGGCCACGCCCCGTACGAGGTCCTGCGCGACGGCTTCCAGCTGAACGCGGCCGGCCTGATCGCGGGTGGCGCCGACGCGCTGCTGGTGGAGACCAGCCAGGACCTGCTGCAGACCAAGGCCGCGATCCTGGGTTCGAAGCGGGCGCTCGCCGAGGCCGGGCTGGACCTGCCGGTGCTCGTCCAGGTGACGGTCGAGACCACCGGCACCATGCTGCTCGGCTCGGAGATCGGCGCGGCGCTGACCGCCCTGGAGCCGCTGGGCGTCGACTACATCGGCCTGAACTGCGCGACCGGCCCGGCCGAGATGAGCGAGCACCTGCGCTACCTCGCCAAGAACGCGAAGATCGGTCTGTCCTGCATGCCGAACGCGGGCCTGCCGGTGCTGGGCAAGGACGGCGCCCACTACCCGCTGTCCCCGGCCGAGCTGGCCGAGGCGCACGACGTCTTCACCCGCGAGTACGGCCTCTCGCTGGTCGGCGGCTGCTGCGGTACCACGCCCGAGCACCTGCGCCAGGTGGTCGAGCGCGTCCAGGGCCGTCCGGTCGTCGCCCGCGACCCGCGCCCGGAGCCCTCGGCGGCCTCGCTGTACCAGGCGGTGCCGTTCCGTCAGGACACCTCGTACCTGGCGATCGGCGAGCGCACCAACGCCAACGGCTCGAAGAAGTTCCGCGACTCGATGCTGGCCGGCGACTGGCAGGCCTGCGTGGAGATCGCCCGTGAGCAGATCCGGGACGGCTCCCACCTGCTGGACCTCTGCGTGGACTACGTCGGCCGCGACGGCGTCGCCGACATGAAGGAGATCGCCGGCCGGCTGGCGACCGCCTCCACCCTGCCGATCGTGCTGGACTCCACCGAGCCGGACGTGCTGCGGGCGGGCCTGGAGGCGCTCGGCGGCCGCGCGCTGCTCAACTCGGTCAACTACGAGGACGGCGACGGCCCGGACACCCGGTTCGGGCGGATCGCCTCGCTGGCCCGCGAGCACGGGGCCGGCCTGATCGCCCTCACCATCGACGAGGACGGCCAGGCCCGGACGGCCGAGACCAAGGTCGCCATCGCCGAGCGCCTGATCGCCCAGCTCACCACCGAGTACGGCATCGACGAGGGCTCGATCCTGGTCGACTGCCTGGCCTTCACCCTGGGCACCGGCCAGGAGGAGTCCCGCCGGGACGGCATCGAGACCATCGAGGCGATCCGCGAGCTCAAGCGCCGCCACCCGGACGTGCAGACCACCCTGGGCCTGTCCAACATCTCCTTCGGGCTGAGCCCGGCCGCCCGCATGGTGATCAACTCGGTCTTCCTGAACGAGTGCGTCGAGGCCGGCCTGGACTCCGCGATCGTGCACGCCTCCAAGATCCTGCCGGTGGCCCGGATCCCCGAGGACCAGCGCGAGGTCGCCCTCGACCTGGTCTACGACCGCCGCAGCGAGGGCTACGACCCGCTGCAGAAGCTGCTCCAGCTCTTCGAGGGCGTCTCCTCGACCTCGATGAAGGCGTCCAAGGCGGAGGAGCTGGCGGCGCTGCCGCTGGAGGAGCGCCTCCAGCGCCGGATCATCGACGGCGAGCGCAACGGCCTGGAGGCGGACCTGGACGAGGCGCTGACGGAGCGTCCGGCGCTGGAGATCGTCAACGGCACGCTGCTGGCCGGCATGAAGGTGGTCGGCGAGCTGTTCGGCTCCGGCCAGATGCAGCTGCCGTTCGTGCTGCAGTCCGCCGAGGTGATGAAGACCGCGGTGGCCCACCTGGAGCCGCACATGGAGAAGTCCGACGACGAGGGCAAGGGCACCATCGTGCTCGCCACCGTCAAGGGCGACGTCCACGACATCGGCAAGAACCTGGTCGACATCATCCTGTCCAACAACGGCTACACCGTGGTCAACCTGGGCATCAAGCAGCCGGTCTCGGCGATCCTGGACGCCGCCCAGGAGCACCGGGCGGACGTGATCGGGATGTCCGGCCTGCTGGTCAAGTCCACCGTGATCATGAAGGAGAACCTGCAGGAGCTGAACCAGCGCAAGCTGGCCGCCGACTACCCGGTGATCCTCGGCGGTGCCGCGCTCACCCGCGCCTACGTCGAGCAGGACCTGCACGAGATCTACGAGGGCGAGGTCCGCTACGCCCGGGACGCCTTCGAGGGCCTGCGGCTGATGGACGCGCTGATCGCGGTCAAGCGCGGCGTGCCCGGCGCCACCCTGCCGGAGCTCAAGCAGCGCCGGCACGCCCGGGTGGAGGTCGAGGAGCCGGAGGAGGTCAACCTCGGCCAGATCCGCTCGGACGTCTCGGTCGACAACACCGTGCCGACCCCGCCGTTCTGGGGCGACCGGATCGTCAAGGGCGTCCCGTTCGCCGACTACGCCTCCTGGCTGGACGAGGATGCGCTGTTCAAGGGGCAGTGGGGCCTGAAGGCCGCCCGCAGTGGCGACGGCCCCTCGTACGAGGAGCTGGTGGAGACCGAGGGCCGGCCGCGGCTGCGGATGTGGCTGGACCGGCTGCAGACCGAGGGCTGGCTGGAGGCGGCCGTGGTCTACGGCTACTACCCCGCCAACTCCAAGGGCGACGACCTGATCGTCTTCAACGAGGACGGCACCGAGCGGACCCGCTTCACCTTCCCGCGCCAGCGGCGCGGGCGCCGGCTCTGCCTGGCCGACTACTTCCGTCCGGAGGAGTCGGGCGCCAAGGACGTGGTGGGCCTGCAGGTGGTCACCATGGGCAACCGGATCTCCGAGGCGGCCAACGAGCTGTTCGCCAACAACTCCTACCGCGACTACCTGGAGCTGCACGGGCTCTCGGTGCAGCTGGCCGAGGCGCTGGCCGAGTTCTGGCACGCCCGGGTCCGCTTCGAGCTGGGCTTCTCCGGTGAGGACCCGCAGGACGTCAAGGACATGTTCGCGCTGAAGTACCGGGGCGCCCGCTTCTCGCTCGGCTACGGCGCCTGCCCGGAGCTGGAGGACCGCGCCAAGATCGCCGAGCTGCTGCGGCCCGAGCGGATCGGCGTGGTGCTGTCGGAGGAGTTCCAGCTGCACCCCGAGCAGTCCACCGACGCGATCGTGATCCACCACCCGGAGGCCACGTACTTCAACGCGCGGTAACCCCCGCGTCGCGCACCGTTCGCCCTTTTCCGCGAGGCGGGGCGTATCCTGGATCATCCTGAACGGGCCGGTCCGCTCACCAGCGGGCCGGCCCGTGCCATCCCCAGGGGCGGTCGCCCCGGGGCACGGACGGAAGGACCCCGCCATGACCACCATCTCCACCGCCACCCGCGCCCTCGACCACAACGAGGGCCGGGGCCTGCAGGCGGTGCTGCTGGACATGGACGGGACCCTGGTGGACACCGAGAACTTCTGGTGGCAGGCCGAGGCCTCGCTCTTCGCCGAGCTGGGCTACACGCTGGACGAGAACGACCGGTCCCACGTGGTCGGCGGCCCGATGAGCCGGGTGATCGACTACCTGCTGGCCACCACCGGGGTGGACCTCGCGCCGGCCGACCTGACCGTCCTGATCAACCAGCGCTTCGTGGATCTGCTGGGCGGCGGCGTGCCGCTCATGCCGGGCGCCGAGCGGCTCCTCAACACCCTTGCCGCCCACGGCGTTCCGGCCGCCCTGGTGTCCGCCTCGCACCGGCACGTGATCGACATCGTGCTGCGGTCGCTGGGCGCCCACCACTTCGCCTTCACGGTCGCCGGGGACGAGGTGCCGCGCACCAAGCCGCACCCGGACCCGTACCTGGAGGCGGCGCGCCGGCTGGGGGCGGAGCCGTCCCGCTGCGTGGTGGTGGAGGACGCCCCGACCGGGGTCCGCGCGGCCGAGGCGGCGGGCTGCCCGGTGATCGCGGTGCCGTCGGTGGCGGCGATCGAGCCGGCCCCCGGCCGGCTCGTGCTGCCCTCGCTGGAGCGTGTCGATCTTGAGCTGCTCCGCTCGCTGGTCGCCTCGCGAGTGTGATTGTCGTCTCATTGCGGAGGGGTCTTACCGACCGGTACGTGGCCGGTGCCGTCCGCTCATGGCACGCCCTCGGGGAGAAATCGGGCATTGCCTGACAACTCGTCGAGCGGCCGCGATCGCACCGTCCCCTCGTGTCCCAACTGTCACTTGTACGGGTATCGGTGGTGTGTGTTCGATATGGCACGCTACTCCAGTTCGTTCCCCACCCCCGAGCCATGCCACCGCCGCTGACGGGCAACCCCGTCCTGCCCGCGGTCGTACGGCGCCCGGTCCGTGCGCGACCTCCACGACCCCGGAGGACCAACCGAGCGCGGGCCGCCGGCCCCCCGGCTGGACCGCACCCGAAGGACGCGACCCGTGAAGACTTCAGCTGAACGACTGGCAGCGCTCGGCTGCGCCGGCCTGGTGGCCGTCTCGGTGGCCGGCTGCGGCTCGGTCACCGACGCCGTCAAGGGGGGCGGCGACAAGGCGATCACGATGGGCACCACCTCGGTCACCAACGTGCTGGACCCGGCCGGCGCGTACGACGCCGGCTCCTGGCTGCTGCTGCGCAACACCTTCCAGTCGCTGCTGTCCTACCCGGCCGCCTCCAGCACCCCCGGCCCCGACGCCGCGCAGTCCTGCGAGTTCACCGCGGGCGAGGCCACCCACTACCACTGCACGCTCAAGAGCGGCCTGAAGTTCTCCAACGGCCACGCGCTCACCGCCGCCGACGTCGTCCACTCCATCGAGCGGACGAAGAAGATCGCCGACCCGAGCGGCCCGGCGGGCCTGCTGGAGTCGATCAAGTCGGTCGAGGCCAAGGGCGACGCCGAGGTGCTCTTCCACCTCTCCGCGCCCGACGCGACCCTCCCCGCGAAGCTCGCGGGCCCGGCCGGTGCCATCGTCGACCAGGAGGTCTTCCCGGCCGACAAGCTGCTGTCCAACGACAAGCTGGTCGGCTCCGGCCCGTACAAGATCGACTCGATCGAGACCACGGCCGTCGAGGGCGGCGCCAAGGTCCCCGGCAAGGTCGCGCTGTCCCCCAACGACAAGTACACCGGCGACGCCAAGCTCCGGAACAAGAAGTTCACCCTCCGGTACTTCGACAAGCCGGCCGAGCTGAAGGCCGCGCTCGACAAGGGCGACATCGACCTGGCCGACAACAGCCTGGAGCCCAACACCGCGGCCCAGGTCCTGGCCGACCAGCAGGGCGGCAAGAGCGACCTGCAGGTCGTCGAGGGCGACAGCAACGACACCCGCTACCTGGTCTTCAACACCAAGGACGCGACCGGCGGCAACGTCGCCGTCCGGCAGGCCGCCGCCCAGCTGGTCGACCGCAAGTCGCTCGCCCGCGACGTCTTCGCGCGCACCGTCCAGCCGCTCTACTCGATGGTCCCGGCCGGCGTCGCCGGCCACAACACCGCCTTCTTCGACAAGTACGGCGACCAGGACGTCAACAAGGCCAAGGCGATCCTGACCGCGGCCAAGGTCCCGGTGCCGGTCAAGCTGACCCTCACCTGGTCGCGCTCGCGCGCCGAGGGCGCCGAGGCCGACGCGCTGAAGAAGCAGCTGGAGAACGGCGGCCTCTTCCAGGTGACCGTCCAGCACGAGGCGGACTGGGAGGTCTACAAGAAGGGCTGGGTCGAGGGCAAGTACCAGGCCTACACGATCGGTTGGTTCGCCGACTACCCGGACGCGGACAACTACGTCGCGCCGCTGGTCGTCGACGGCGGTGCCTACCACCACGGCTGGGACGACGCGCGGATCAGCCAGAAGCTGGTGCCCGAGAGCCTCAAGCAGGCCGACCGCGCGGCGGCCGCCGCCACCTACGCGCAGATCCAGGGCATCGTCGCCGAGAACGCGCCGCTGATCCCGCTGTTCCAGAACAAGGCCTTCTTCGCGTCGCGTTCGAACATCACCGGCGTGGAGTCGACCGTCGACACCACCGGCTTCTTCCGCTTCTGGGAGATCGGCCGCCTCGGCAAGTGACCCGGTCCACCGGGTGACCCTCAGCACGGTGGCCCGTCCACTCCCCCCAGGGTGCAAGGGGAGCGGACGGGCCACCGTCATGTTCCGGTCCGGCCGGGCTCAGAGCGCGCCGGGGCGCACCAGCCCGCTCTCGTAGGCGTACACCGCCGCCTGCACCCGGTCGCGCAGCTGGAGCTTGGTCAGCACATGGCCGACGTGCGTCTTCACCGTGGTCTCGCTGACGAACAGCTCCGCCGCGATCTCCGCGTTGGACAGCCCGCGCGCCACCAGCTTCAGCACCTCCAGCTCACGCTCGGTCAGCGCGTTGAGCGCCTGCGGCGGCGCGTCCTCGCCCGAGGGCAGCTTGGTGGCGTACATGTCCAGCAGCCGCCGGGTGATGCTCGGCGCCAGCATCGCCGCGCCGTCCGCGACCACCCGGATCGCCTGCACCAGCTCCTCGGCCGGCACGTCCTTCAGCAGGAAGCCGCTGGCGCCCGCGCGCAGTGCCTCCACCACGTACTCGTCCAGGTCGAAGGTGGTCAGCACGAGCACCTTCGCCGGGCCGTCCCGACCCGGGCCGGCGATCCGGCGGGTCGCCTCCACGCCGTCCATCCGGGGCATCCGGATGTCCATCAGCACCACGTCGGGCTGCAGCGCCCGGACCTGGTCCAGCGCCTGCTGGCCGTCGCCGGCCTCACCGACCACCACTAGGTCGGCCTCGGCCTCCAGGATCATCCGGAAACCGGTGCGAAGCAGCGGCTGGTCGTCGACCAGCAGCACTCGGATCGTCACCTAGGACTCCTTGCTCATCGGATCCCCCGTGGGATCGTCCTCGTCAGACGTACGGGCCAGCGGCAGCGGGTACGGCGGGGGAGTGCCGCCGAACTCCGGGCAGCTGGCCTGGTGGTCGCACCAGTCGCAGAGCCGGTTGCGGGTCGCGGGGAAGTCTCCGGTGGCCACGGCCTCGGCGATCCGCTCCCAGAGGGCCTGCAACTTGCGCTCCACCGCGAGCAGGTCCGCCTCGTCCGGGTCGTAGCTGACCACGTCCCCGCCCCCGCCGAGGTAGACCAGCTGCAGCCGCTTGGGGATCACGCCCTTCCACCGCCACACCACCAGCGCGTAGAACTTCATCTGGAACATCGCCTTGCCCTCGAAGTCCCGCGAGGGCGCCCGGCCGGTCTTGTAGTCCACCAGCCGCACCTCCCCGGTGGGCGCGACGTCGACCCGGTCGATGTACCCGCGCAGCAGCAGCCCCGACTCCAGGGCCGTCTCCACGTACAGCTCCCGCTCCACCGGGTGCAGCCGGGTCGGGTCCTCCAGCCGGAACCAGCGCTCGACGAGCTTCTCGGCGTCCGCCAGCCAGCGGGTCAGCGCCGCGCCGTCCGGGTCCTCCGGGAACAGCGAGACCAGCTCCGGGCGCTCGCCCAGCAGCCGCTCCCACTGCGGCCGCAGCAGGCCCAGCGCGCGCTCCGGGGTCCGGTCGGCCGCCGGGCTGTCGAACAGCCGCTCCAGCACCGCGTGCACCAGCGTGCCCCTGGTCGCCGCCGCGCTCGGCGGCTCCGGCAGCTTGTCGATGACGCGCAGCCGGTACAGCAGCGGGCAGGTCAGGAAGTCCCCCGCGCGGGACGGGGACAGCCCGGTCGGCGGTGCCGGGGGACGCGCCGGGGCCGCGACGGCGCTGCTGGTGTCGGTCTGCTGCATACCCCGACCCTATTGCCCCGAACTGTCATCCCGCTGCCACGGTGCTGCCACACCGCCCTCCCAGTGGGTATGAACCCTGCGAGAGGGGCGAGCGACGGTACCCGGCGCCGATCACGTAGCGTGGGCGGACCGGCGTACGGCGCACGAGCGGTGGACCGACCGAAGGGATCACGGTGAGCGACAGCAGCGGTCGGCAGACCTCCGACCGGCCACCGCAGGACGGCGGTGCCCGGCCGGGCCCCCGGCCGCCCGACGGGCCGGACCGGCGCAGCGGCATCCTGATGGGCCGCCCGTTCGGCGTGCCGGTCTACGTCACCCCCTCCTGGTTCGTCATCGCCGCGCTGATCACCTGGGTCTTCGGCGGCCAGCTGGAACACGTCCTGCCCGGGCTCGGCGCGACCCGCTACCTGGTCGCGTTCTTCTTCGCGGTCGCCTTCTACGGCTCCGTCCTGATCCACGAACTCGCCCACACCGTGGTCGCGCTCCGCTACCGGCTCGGGGTCCGCCGGATCCGGCTGCAGTTCCTCGGCGGCGTCTCCGAGATCGAGAAGGAGGCCGAGAGCCCCTGGCGGGAGTTCTGGCTGGCCTTCGTCGGCCCGCTGCTCTCCCTGGTGCTCGGCGGCGTCTTCTACCTCGGGGGCCAGGCCGTCGAGCTCTCCAGCGTCCCCGGAGTGCTGCTCACCGGTCTGATGGTCTCCAACCTCGTCGTCGCCGCCTTCAACCTGCTGCCCGGGCTCCCGCTGGACGGCGGACGGATGCTGCGGGCCGTCGTCTGGGCCGTCACCGGCCGGCCGATGGCCGGCACCGTCGCCGCCGCCTGGGTCGGCCGCGCGCTGGCCGTCGCCGTCCTGATCGGCCTCCCGCTGCTCGGCGCCGCCCGCGGCGTCGAGCGCACCACCACCGACACCCTGGTCGACGCGGTGCTGGCCGCCGTCCTCGCGGTGATCATCTGGAACGGCGCCGGCGCCGGCGTGCACCAGGCCCGGCTCAAGGAGGTCCTGCCCGGTCTGCGGCTGCGCGACCTCGTCCGCCGGGTCGTCGAGGTCACCGCCGACACCCCGCTCGGCGAGGCCCTGCGCCAGGTCGGCGAGGCGCAGGCCGGGGCCCTCGTCGTGATCGACGGCCGCGGCGAGCCGATCGGCCTGGTCCGCGAGTCCCAGGTCCGCGAGATCCCCGAGCACCGCCGCCCCTGGGTCGCCGTCGGCGCGCTGTCCCGCGACCTCGAACCGGGCCTGCGGCTGCCCGTCGACCTCGCCGGCGAGGACCTGCTGAGCGCCCTCCAGGCCAGCCCGGCCACCGAGTACCTGGTCGTGGAGCCCGACGGCCGGGTCTACGGCGTGGCCACGCTCAGCGACATCGAGCAGCGGCTGACCGCCGCCATCGCCGGCCGGTGATCATCGTGGTCGGCCGGAGCGCCCGCTTCCCTTAAGATTGTCCGCATGTCCGAACCGACCGGTGCCACCCGCCGACGCGGGCCCTTCCAGGTCGGGGACCAGGTCCAGCTGACCGACCCGAAGGGCCGCCACTACACGTTCACGCTCCAGGCCGGGAACCAGTTCCACACCCACAAGGGTGCGTTCCCGCACGACGAGCTGATCGGCGCCCCCGAGGGCACGGTCGTGCGCACGACGGGGAACGTCCCGTACCTCGCGCTGCGCCCCCTGCTCCCCGACTACGTCCTGTCCATGCCGCGCGGCGCCGCCGTGATCTACCCCAAGGACGCGGGGCAGATCCTGGCGATGGCCGACATCTTCGCCGGCGCCCGCGTCGTCGAGGCCGGCGTCGGCTCCGGCGCGCTCTCCACGTACCTGCTGCGTGCCGTCGGCGACACCGGCATGCTGGCCTCCTACGAGCGCCGGCAGGACTTCGCCGACATCGCCCAGGGCAACGTCGAGCGCTACTTCGGCGGGCCCCACCCGGCGTGGAAGCTCACCGTGGGCGACCTCCAGGACAACCTGGTCGAGTCCGACGTGGACCGCGTCATCCTCGACATGCTGGCCCCCTGGGAGTGTCTGGACGTCGCCTCCAAGGCGCTCGTCCCCGGCGGTCTGATCTGCTGCTACGTGGCCACCACCACGCAGATGTCGAAGACCGTCGAGGCGCTGCGCGACCACGGCACCTTCACCGAGCCGCAGGCCTGGGAGACCATGGTCCGCACCTGGCACCTGGAGGGCCTGGCCGTCCGCCCGGACCACCGGATGATCGGGCACACCGGCTTCCTGCTGACCTCCCGTCGCCTCGCCGACGGCGTCGAGCCGCCCCTGCGCCGCCGCCGTCCGGCCAAGGGCGCGTACGGCGAGGACTACGACAACGGCACGCCCGAGCCGAGCCTCCAGGAGCGCGCCGCCGCCCGGGCCGCCGCCCGCGCGGGCGACGGCGAGCAGCCGGACCTCGGCTGACGGTACGTCGCCAAGGGGTGGTACCACGGGTTTCGCGCCCGGGTACCACCCCTTCGTGCTACCGGCGCACCCGGGCCGCCTCCGGCTCACCCCGGTGTGGGACGATGCTCGCTCACACCGACCCACTGGAGGGGAACGCCTGGTGGAGACCGCGGTCACGGCGACGGTTGAGCAGCAGACACCGCAGGCCCGCAGCGGGCCCGGACACGCCCGGTCGGCCCCCTGGCACTGGGCCCTCGCGATCGGCGGCTGCGCCGCCGTGGTGGCCACCGCGCTCGCCGCGGACCCGGCGACCGGCACGCCGAAACCCGCCCGTCCCACCGTCAAGGCCCTCCCGGCCGCCGCCGCGCCCGATCCGGCCAAGGCCGAACTCCCGCTGGACTGCGGACCGTTCCCGGTCAAGATATCCGTCAGTTTCGCCGCCGACCTCGGCGACGGCCGGCCCGGCACCGTCGCCGCCGCGCACTGCGCGGCCGAGAACGGCACTCCGCCGGACGCCGTCTACCTGCTCGCCCCCGGCGCCGACGGCCGGCCCGCCGTGGTGGCCACCCTGCTCTCCGAACGCGAGAACCTCACCGTCGGCCGGCTCGGCCTGCGCAGCGACGGCGTCATCACCGGCCACGCGCAGGGGTACTCCAGCGACGACGTGCCGCGGTTCAGCCCGGACATCTCACTGGACCTCACCTGGACGCGCGGGAGCGGCGGCTGGAACCGGTCCCAGACCGCCGCTCCGCTGGCGCAGGCCTGAGGGGGGCTGTCGCCTCGCCCCTCGGGCAGTGTCTTCGCCCGCTCGCCTCCGGGCCGCTCGACCCGGTGCCGACGGTCGGCGCTCCGACGACACTCGTCCCTCGCGTCGTCCTCGCTTGCCCTCCTGGCCGCCATCGGGCAGGAGGGGCCCACTCTTTCGGCAGCCGGCGCGGCCCTTCGGCTCGGGGTGTCCCGGCGCCGGCGCGGGGCTAGTCGGCGTCCGGGCCGTAGACCTCGGCCCGGTCGGAGACCCGGCGGACGTGGATGCAGTCGCCCGGGCAGTCCTTCACCGAGTCGACCACGTCCTGAAGCAGCGTCAGCGGCACCGGCACGGTCTCGCCGGGCTGCTGGCGCAGTTCGTCGTCCGAGCCCTTCACGTAGGCGAGGCCGTCGATGTCGAGTTCGAAGACCTCGGGCGCGTACTGCGCGCAGATGCCGTCGCCGGTGCACAGATCCTGGTCGATCCACACCTCCAGCGCCTCGCCGGCCGTCGCCTCTTCGGTCACCGACATGGTCCCCTGCCTTTTTTGTCCCGGGTCGCCCCTTATTGGGAGGCAATCCCGCCATTCGTACAACGATCTGACCGCGACCCGCGGTCCCGATCGGATATCGACCTGTTCGACGATACATCTGGTCGGCTTTGGGTGGTGCGCGCTGGGTATCTCCTTAGCAGAGGGGAAGCACGCGAGGGCGAAGATCGGACACGCCCGTTCCATCTTTCTTGATCTAGGGGTTTACGGACCCCTGGTCCCAGGTAGGGTCTGGAAGCGTCCAGCTCCCCGGAGGAGGTGAGGACCGTGGCAGCCCACGATGACGACTACAACCGCAGCACCGGCAGGCCCGCTCGTGGTTCCGACGAGGCCGCTCAGGTCTCGTACCTTGAGCAGGAAATCGCCGTGCTGCGCCGCAAGCTCGCCGACTCGCCGCGCAATTCGAGAATCCTCGAAGAGCGGATCGTCGAGCTCCAGACCAACCTGGCCGGCGCGTCCGCCCAGAACGAACGGCTCGCCTCCACCCTGCGTGAGGCCCGCGACCAGATCGTGGCCCTCAAGGAGGAAGTGGACCGGCTGGCACAGCCCCCGGCCGGATTCGGCACCTTCCTCAGCCAGAACGAGGACGGCACCGCCGACATCTTCACCGGGGGGCGCAAGCTCCGCGTGAACGTCAGCCCCACCGTCGACCTCGACGAGCTGCGGCGCGGCCAGGAGGTGATGCTCAACGAGGCCCTCAACATCGTGGACGCGATGGCCTTCGAGCGCATCGGCGACATCGTCACCCTCAAGGAGGTCCTGGAGGACGGCGAGCGCGCCCTGGTCGTCGGTCACACGGACGAGGAGCGGGTGGTCCGGCTCGCCGAACCGCTGCGCGAGCTCACCATCCGGGCGGGGGACGCGCTGCTGCTCGAACCCCGTTCGGGCTACGTGTACGAGGTCGTGCCGAAGTCCGAGGTCGAGGAACTGGTCCTCGAAGAGGTCCCGGACATCGACTACCGCCAGATCGGCGGCCTCAGCAACCAGATCGAGCTGATCCGCGACGCGGTCGAGCTGCCCTACCTGCACGCCGAGCTCTTCAAGGAGTACGAGCTGCGCCCGCCCAAGGGCGTGCTGCTCTACGGCCCGCCCGGCTGCGGCAAGACGCTCATCGCCAAGGCGGTGGCCAACTCGCTCGCCAAGAAGGTCGCCGAGGTCACCGGCCGGCCGCAGGGCAAGAGCTACTTCCTCAACATCAAGGGCCCCGAGCTGCTCAACAAGTACGTCGGCGAGACCGAGCGGCAGATCCGCCTGGTCTTCCAGCGGGCCCGGGAGAAGGCGAGCGAGGGCACCCCCGTCATCGTCTTCTTCGACGAGATGGAGTCGCTCTTCCGCACCCGCGGCTCGGGTGTCAGCTCGGACGTGGAGAACACCATCGTCCCCCAGCTGCTCGCCGAGATCGACGGCGTGGAGGGCCTGGAGAACGTCATCGTCATCGGCGCCTCGAACCGCGAGGACATGATCGACCCGGCGATCCTGCGGCCCGGCCGCCTGGACGTCAAGATCAAGATCGAGCGCCCGGACGCCGAGGC
>NZ_JBHYYB010000081.1:0-41912 GCF_042752535.1 Kitasatospora sp. NPDC059327
CCTCGTCGTCCTCGACTCCGAGGGCTACGACCTGGTCGCCGTCATGCGCCGCGGCGAGTGGATCACCGGCGGCGACACCTTCCCGACGGTCCGGAGCACCTGACGAGACCGTCGGGACCGCCTGACGGACCGACCCCGCCGACCGACGACGACGGCCGCCCGACGGTGCGCCGGCGCCCGACCGGCCGCGGCGTCCCGGGGCCGGCCGGGCCGGGGGTCGGCCCCGGCTCCGCGACGGCGGAACCGGCCGGCGGTGCGGCCGCCCCCGGGACGTTCGGGCGGTGGGGCGTTCAGGCGGCGCGGCGGTCGGCCACCAGGTCGCGGTCGGCCACCAGGTCGCCGACGAAGAGGGCATGGCGCTCCTCCGCGCCCAGCCCGCCCCACACCCCGAACGGCTCCCGCGCGGCGAGGGCGTGCCGGCGGCACTCGATCCGCACCGGGCAGGCACCGCACAGGGCCTTGGCGGCCTCCTCGGACCCGCCGGGGGCAGCGCCGGGGCCGTCCACGCCCCGGAAGAGCCGGCTGCCGTCGACGCTCCGGCACGCGGCGTGCCGCGGCCGGTTCCAGGTCTGCTCGGATGCGGCGGTCAGGGGAGAGGTGTCGCTCACGCTACGGCTCCTTGTCGACGACGAGCAGGGGTGCTGCGTGCCTCGTCTGACCCGGATCGGCCGTTTCATGCCTGTTCCTCGGGGTGGACTCCGGGGACGGCCGGAGCCCACCCCGACCGGAGACCCGGCCGTGCCGCCGTTCGGTGGCCGTCAGGCCTCGTGCCGGGGCTCCAGCCGGAAGTCGAACGCCGTGGTGCCCGGGTCGAGCGCGGTGACCCCGCCGTCCACCGTGAGGACCGCGCCGTTCACGTAGCTCGCCGCCGGGGAGAGCAGCCAGCCGATCGCCGCCGCCACCTCCTCGGGCTCGCCGGGCCGGCCGGCCGGGCTCAGCCGGGTCGCCTCCCGGTACGCCGCGTCGGGGCCGGCCAGCCCCTCCTCCGCCGCGAAGCGGGTCATCCGGCGGTCGGCCATCTCCGTCCGCACCCAACTGGGGCAGACGGTGTTCGCCCGCAGCCCGCGGGGGCCGTAGTCGACGGCGAGCGAGCGGCAGAGCTGCAACAGGGCCGCCTTGGAGGTGGCGTACGCCGCGCTGCCGGCCCCGTTGCGCAGCGCGGAGACGGAGGAGACCGCCACGACGGCTCCGCGCGCCCGCAGCAGGTGCGGCAGGGCGGCCCGCAGCAGGAGGAACGGGCCGGTGAGGTTGGTGCGCATCACCAGCTCCCAGTCCTCCAGGGTGACGTCGCCGACCGAGCCGCCCCGGCCGACCCCGGCGTTGAGCACCAGCCCGTCGAGCCGTCCGAAGGCGGACACGGTGCCCTCCACCAGCTCCTGGACGGCGTCCGGGTCGGTGGCGTCGGAGACCCGGGCCACCGCGCCGGTCTCCCGGGCCACCCGCTCCAGCGCCTCGGGGCGCCGCCCGGAGATCACCACCCGGCAGCCGTCGGCCCGGAGCAGCCGGGCGGTGGCCGCCCCGATGCCGGAACCGCCGCCGGTGACGAGGACAACGCGCTGGTCGGACATGGGTGGGCGCCTCCGCCGGGATCGGTGTTCGGTGTTCGGTGTTCGATGAACCATCGGATCCTATGCTCACGCCACGTCAGTCCCCTTCCCCGGCCGCCCCCTTGGCCGACCGCCGGGGCGACGACCGGGGCCTGCGCCGGCGGCCGCGTGCGGGTCCGGGTGCTGATCCCCCGCGGACCGGAGCCCGCGGCCGCTGGGCCCGGCCGACCGCCGACCGGTCACCACCCGCGGCCCCCGAACCGATCAGGATTCGAGAAGCCCCGCTCACGCGGTCGCGCCTAGCCTTTTCCCATGAACCTCACCCTCCACTGGACCTTCCTCCCGCACACCGACCCGGACGCCTCGCTGGCCTTCTACCGCGACGTCCTCGGCTTCGAGGTCCGCAACGACGTCGGCTCCGGCGACCTGCGGTGGATCACCGTCGGCCCCGTCGACCAGCCCGGTACGTCCGTCGTCCTGGAGCCGCCGGCCGGCGATCCCCGCACCACCGACGAGGAGCGCCGCACCGTCACCGCGATGATGGCCAAGGGCACCTACGCCCGCCTCGTGCTGGCCACCGATGACCTCGACGCCACCTTCGCCCGGGTGAAGGCCGCCGGCGGCGAGGTCGTCCAGGAGCCGACCGAGCAGCCGTACGGCCTGCGCGACAGTGCTTTCCGCGATCCGGCGGGCAACATGATCCGGATCAACGAGGTCCGCTGACCGGCCGGCCACCGGAGCCACCCACCCGTACGGACGTCCGTACGGGCCCCGCCGCCTCCCGGCCGGCGGCTGCGCCGCCCGGCAGCACGGCCGGGGCGACCGCTCCGCCGAGGGAGCGCCGGATGTCCGGCCGAGCTGGTTGGATCGAGCCGGGTGACGCCGACCGAGACCGCGCAGGCGGCCCGTACGACGGATGGAGAGAGCACCAGCATGGCCAAGAGGACGGACGCGCAGCCGCCTGCGCCGCACGCTGCCGACAGCCACGACGTGATCCGCGTGCACGGCGCGCGGGTGAACAACCTCAAGGACGTCAGCGTCGAGATCCCCAAGCGCCGGCTGACGGTGCTGACCGGTGTCTCCGGCTCGGGCAAGAGTTCCCTGGTGTTCGGCACGATCGCGGCGGAGTCGCAGCGGCTGATCAACGAGACCTACAGCGCCTTCGTCCAGGGCTTCATGCCGACGCTGGCCCGGCCCGAGGTCGACGTCCTGGAAGGGCTGACGACGGCGATCATCGTCGACCAGCAGCGGATGGGCGCCGACCCCCGCTCCACGGTCGGCACCGCCACCGACGCCAACGCGATGCTGCGGATCCTCTTCAGCCGGCTCGGCGAGCCGCACATCGGCCCGCCCAGCGCCTACGCCTTCAACGTCCCGTCGGTCCGGGCGAGCGGTGCGATCACCGTGGAGCGCGGTGCCAAGCAGACGGTGAAGGCGACCTTCAACCGCACCGGCGGCATGTGCCCGCGCTGCGAGGGCCGGGGCAGCGTCTCCGACATCGACCTCACCCAGCTCTACGACGACTCCAAGTCGCTGGCCGAGGGCGCGTTCACCATCCCCGGCTGGAAGTCGGACAGCTTCTGGACGGTGCGGGTCTACGCCGAGTCGGGCTTCCTCGACCCGAACAAGCCGATCCGCGACTTCACCGAGAAGGAGATGCGGGACTTCCTCCACCGGGAGCCGACCAAGGTGAAGGTCGAGGGCGTCAACCTCACCTACGAGGGGCTGATCCCCAAGATCCAGAAGTCCTTCCTGTCCAAGGACAAGGAGGCGCTGCAGCCGCACATCCGGGCGTTCGTGGAGCGGGCGGTCACCTTCACCACCTGCCCCGAGTGCGCGGGCACCCGGCTCGCGGAGGGGGCCCGGTCCTCGAAGATCGGGCGGATCAGCATCGCCGACGCCTGCGCGATGCAGATCAGCGACCTGGCCGCCTGGGTCGGCGGCCTGGCGGAGCCCTCGGTGGCGCCCCTGCTCACCGCGCTGGGGCAGACCCTCGACTCGTTCGTCGAGATCGGCCTCGGCTACCTGGCGCTCGACCGCCCCTCGGGAACGCTGTCCGGCGGCGAGGCCCAGCGCGTCAAGATGATCCGCCACCTGGGCTCCTCGCTCACCGACACCACCTACGTCTTCGACGAACCCACCGCGGGCCTGCACCCGCACGACATCCAGCGGATGAACGACCTGCTGCTGCGGCTGCGGGACAAGGGCAACACGGTGCTCGTGGTGGAGCACAAGCCGGAGACGATCGCGATCGCCGACCACATCGTCGACCTCGGCCCGGGCGCGGGCACGGGCGGCGGCACCGTCTGCTTCGAGGGCAGCGTCGCGGGGCTGCGGGCCAGTGGCACCGTCACCGGCCGGCACTTCGACGACCGGGCCGCCCTCAAGGAGACGGTGCGCGAGCCCACCGGCGCGCTGGAGATCCGCGGTGCGACGGCCAACAACCTGCGCGACGTCGACGTGGACGTCCCGCTCGGGGTGCTGGCCGTAGTCACGGGCGTCGCCGGGTCGGGCAAGAGTTCGCTGGTGCACGGATCGCTGGTCAAGGGGTCGCTCGCCGCCGACCGGGGCGTGGTCGCGGTCGACCAGAGCCCGATCCGCGGCTCGCGGCGCAGCAACCCGGCGACGTACACCGGACTGCTCGACCCGATCCGCAAGGCCTTCGCGAAGGCCAACGGGGTGAAGCCCGCCCTGTTCAGCGCCAACTCCGAGGGCGCCTGCCCCACCTGCAACGGCGCGGGCGTGGTCTACACCGACCTGGCGATGATGGCCGGCGTGGCCACCACCTGCGAGGAGTGCGAGGGGAAGCGGTTCCAGGCGGCGGTGCTGGAGTACCGCCTCGGTGGCCGCGACATCAGCGAGGTGCTCGCGATGTCGGTGGCGGAGGCCGAGGAGTTCTTCGGCGCCGGGGAGGCGCGCACACCGGCCGCGCACGCCGTCCTCGGCCGGCTGGCCGACGTCGGGCTCGGCTACCTCAGCCTGGGCCAGCCGCTCATCACGCTCTCCGGCGGCGAGCGCCAGCGGCTCAAGCTGGCCACCCACATGGCCGACAAGGGCGGGGTCTACATCCTCGACGAGCCGACCGCGGGCCTGCACCTGGCCGACGTCGAGCAGCTGCTGGGCCTGCTCGACCGGCTCGTCGACTCGGGCAAGTCGGTCATCGTCGTCGAGCACCACCAGGCGGTGATGGCCCATGCCGACTGGATCATCGACCTCGGGCCCGGGGCCGGCCACAACGGCGGCCGGATCGTCTTCGAGGGCACGCCCGCCGACCTCGTCGCCGCCCGTTCGACCCTCACCGGCGAGCACCTCGCGGCCTACGTCGGGGCCTGACGGCGCGCGGCCGCGCCGGTCCGCGCGGTCTCCCACAGCGCCCGGTCCGCGCCGCGGACGCTGTGGGAGACTGATCGGGTGAAACGCCCGGACCTCGCCGATCTCGTCCGGTTGCGGCGCGCCCGCGACCGGATGGACCGCGACTTCGCCGAACCGCTCGACGTCCCGGCCCTGGCGCGTGACGCCCTGATGTCCGCGGGGCACTTCTCCCGCAGCTTCCGGGCCGCCTTCGGCGAGACGCCCTACAGCTACCTGATGACCCGCCGCATCGAGCGGGCCAAGGCGCTGCTGCGGCGCGGCGACCTCACGGTGACGGAGGTCTGCTTCGCGGTCGGCTGTACGTCGCTCGGGTCGTTCAGCGCGCGTTTCACCGAGCTGGTCGGCGAGAACCCGAGCGCCTACCGGGCCCGCGGCCACGAGGACGGCGCGGCCGTCCCGGCCTGCATCGCCAAGATCCACACCCGGCCGGTCAGGAGCGGGGAAGCGGGCGCCGCCGGCCGGTCGTAGCCTGGGCGGCATGGAGACCAGGCTCTCGCGGTGCTGCGTCGCCGTGGACGACCACGACCGGGCGATCGCCTCCCCCCGCGACCTCCTCGGCCCGGAGGCGCGCGACGACGCCGGGTTCGGGGGGACGCGCGGGGGCATGTTCGGCCCACGCTCGCGGCCGGCTGTGACCGTCCTCCTCGAACCGCCCCTCGCCGACCCGAACGCCTCGTCGGCCGGCCGGCGGGCCCTGGCGGAGCTGATGGCCAAGGGCCTGTGCGGTGTCCTCGTCGCGCCCGACGGCTGCGGCGCCGTCGTTGAGCGGGGCGGCGCGGCCGGTGGCGAGGTGCTGCGGGAGCCGGTGGACCGGCTCCACGGTGTGCGCGACCGCGGCTTCCGCGCCGTGGCCGGTGAGCCGGCCGGTGCGCTCGACCCGGGCGCTCGCGACGTGACCCCCGTCGAGCCCGGCCCGGCCCTGCCCGTCGGGGTTGCCCGCCGGGAGGCGCCGGCCGCGGGCGGCGGCGCCCGACCCGCTCCGCCCGGGGAGCCGCGCCGTGGCCGGTGAGCCGGCCGGTACGCTCGACCCGGGCGCTCGCGACGTGACCCCCGTCGAGCCCGGCCCGGCCCTGCCCGTCGGGGCTGCCCGCCCGGAGGCGCCGGCCGCGGGCGGCGGCGCCCGACCCGCTCCGCCCGGGGAGCCGCGCCGTGGCCGGTGAGCCGGCCGGTGGTCCGGAGCGGGCACCGATGGTCTGGGCCCTGGCGGTCCGCGAGACGGCCGACGGTCCGCCGTTCGCGGAAGTGATCGTGGAGGTCGGGCCCGCGCTGCACGGTGAACTCGTCGAGAACCTGGTGGACAGCGGGTTCACCCTGGCGGCCGGGGAACCGCCGGACACCAGCGGTGTGTTGGAGGTGCGCGGAGCGCTGCTGGCCAGGCTGGTGCTGATCGGCGGCCGGCAGGTGTGGGAACCCGCCTCGCCGGTGGCGGCCTCGGCCGGCTGGGTGTCGGCGGCCGAACGGCGGGGCCGGGCCGTCGTCCTCGTGGTGCCGCCGGGGACCTGGCCGGTCGGGCTGATGGCCCTGGCCACGCGGGAGCGCATCGAGGTCTTCACCCGGAGCCTGGAGGAGGCGCGGGCGGCCGGGCGGGTGTTGCACGGCACGGCCGCCGTCGATCTCGGTGCCGAGCCGGGTCCGGGTGCCGAGCCGGGCTGAGCGGGCCCGGCCCGCCCCGGAGTTCGCCGGTCGGGCCGGGCCGGGGCCGGCCGGTCAGAGCCGGAGCCACCGGGTGAGCGAGTCCCACCAGGACCGCCGCTGGTGCGGGACGGTGAGGAGCGGTTCGCCGTCGGCGGCCGGTTCGGCGGGACCGGCCTGCGGGGCGCCGGTCTGCGGGGTGCCGGCCGGCGACGGGGTGGACGGCACGGCGCCCGGTGTCGCCGGTACCGTGCCCGCCGGCGCCGGCAGCTGCTCCTCCGGTGTCGCCCGGGGGGTGAACTGGACGGGGAGGGCGGAGAGATGACGGGAGATCCAGGCGGAGGTCCAGGTCAACTCCTCCTCCTCGACGGCGAGGTGGAGGTCCGGCAGGCGGGTGAGGAGCACGTCGATGCCGGTCTCGGCGATGGCGCGGCCGATGTCCTGGCCGGGGCACTCGTGCGGGCCGGCGCCGAAGGCGAGGTGGGAGCGGTTGCCGTGGAGCGGCTTGGTTGGGTCGGGGCGCACGGTCGGGTCGGCGTTCCCGGCCGCGAGGCCGAGCAGCAGCATGTCGCCGGCCTTGATCCGCTGCCCGCCGAGTTCGGTGTCCCCGGTCGCCCAGCGGCCCGCGACCAGCGACATCGGCGCCGCGTCCCAGAGCACCTGGTCCAGGGCGTCGGACAGGGTCATGTGGCCGCCGGACAGGTGGGTGCGGAACCGGTGGTCGGTGAGGACCATCTTGAGGGTGTCCGCGATCAGGTTGACGGTCGTCTCGTTCGCGGCGAGCAGGACGACCCGCAGGTGTTCGAGGACTTCGTCGTCGGTGAGCCGGGCCTCGTGCCGCATCAGCCAGGACACCAGGTCGGCACCGGGGGACACCCGCTTGCGCTCCATCATCCGGCGCAGCGTCGCGACGACGTACTCGTTGCTGGCGACGGCGGTCTCGGTGCCCTTCATCAGGTCGCGGGCCGCCTCGACCAGGTGGGGACCGTACTCCTCGGGCATGCCGACCAGTTGGGTCATCACGAGCATCGGCAGGTGCTCGGCGAACTGGGTCACCAGCTCGGCCCGGCCGGTGGCGCCGAACTCCTGGACGAGCTGGTCGGTGAAGCGGGTGACGTGACGCCGGACACCGCGCCGGTCGAAGCTGTTCAGTCCGTCGGTGACCGCACCGCGCAGGCGCTTGTGCTCCTCCCCGTCGGCGAACACGCAGAGCGGCTGCCAGGCGATCACCGGCATCAGCGGGGAGTCCGGGGCGACCAGCCCGTCCTGGAACGCCGCCCAGCGGCGGGAGTCCCGGGAGAACCGGGAGGGGGTGCGCATGGCGATGAGGTTCGCGCTGTGGCCGACGATGAGCCAGGCGGGGAGGTCGCCGTGCAGCAGGACGGGCGCCACCTCGCCGTGTTCGGCGCGCAGCTTCTCGTACAGGCCGGCCGGGTCGGCCTCGGCCTCGGGCCCGTAGAGCCGCCGGAGGCCGTCGGCGCCCAGTCCGCCGCCGCGTGGGGCGCCGGTGCCGGGGCCGTCCGGGCCGAGGCCGTGGGCGGGGCAGCCGGGGGGTGGGGTGGGGAGCGCGTCGTCAGGGAACGGGGTGGTCACGGAGTCTCCGGAGTCGGGGCGGGGTGGTCGCCGGACGGCGGCCGCCCCGCGCGGTCGTCGTGAACGCTCGCCGTCGGCGACCGTCGTGGACGGTCACGACGGAGCGGCGGGGGCACGGGCCGGTGGAGCGGGGGAGGTGCGGTGGCCGCGCGGGTCACCGCGCCGACGGCGTCGGGAGGTCGTACAGGTAGCGCATCAGGGCGAGGAGGACGTCACGGCTGGACTCGCGGGTGCGGGCGTCGCAGTCGACGATCGGCACCTCGGGCGGCAGGTCGAGGGCCGCCCGCAGCTCCTCGGTCGGGTAACTCGGCGACTCGGGGAAGGTGTTGGCCGCGACGACGAACGGCACGCCGCGGTCCTCCAGCCGCCCGATCACCTCGAAGCTGACTTCGAGGCGGCGGGTGTCGACCAGCACCACGGCGCCCAGCGCACCCTCGAACAGGCCGTTCCAGAGGAACCAGAACCGCTCCTGCCCCGGGGTGCCGAAGACGTACAGCACCAGTTCCTCGTTGATGCTGATCCGGCCGAAGTCCATCGCGACCGTGGTCGAGGTCTTGCGCTCGATGCCGGCCGTGTCGTCGATCTCGGCGCCGGCCTGCGTCATCGTCTCCTCGGTGGTCAGCGGGCGGATCTCGCTCACCGAGCCGACCAGGGTCGTCTTGCCGACCCCGAAGCCCCCCACGATCACCACCTTGACCGCTGTGGTGGCCGAGTCCGGGAGGAGGTCGGCGTGCTGCGGCCCCAGGGCCGTCTCAGAGTCTCTGAAGTCCATGAATCACCGCCTCCAGCAGAGCGCGTTCGGGAAGGATGGCCTGGGGGACCCGCGAGCGGGCCTCGATCAGCTCCTCGGCGAGGAGGTCCGCCAGCAGGACGGTCACCGCGCTCATCGGCAGCCGCAGGTAGGCGGAGATCTCGGCCACCGACAGCGGCGAGCCGCAGATCCGCAGGATCGCCGCGTGCTCCGGCTGCATCGTGGGCGCCGGCTGCGCACGGGAGACGATCAGGGTGACCAGGTCGAACGTGGTCTGCTCGGCCAGTCCGCTGCGGCCGCGCGTGATCACGTAGAGGCGTTCGGGTTTTCCGTCGTCCCAGTCCTGGTCGGTTGCGCTCACGCGACCTGCCCGCCGTTGCGCGCCGGTGTGCTGAGGTGCTCGCCGATCCGGGCCACCAGGTCGCGCATCCGCTGGCCCATCAGGCCGGCGTCGACGCCCTCGTCGGCGAGGACGGCGAGGTAGGCCCGGGCGCCGGCCGCCATCAGGTAGAAGAAGCCGCCGCCCATCTCGATCACGACCAGTCGCATCCGGCCGTCGTTGTGCGGGAACTCGTGCCCGACCGCGGCGGCCAGGCTCTGCAGTCCGGCACAGGCGGCGGCCAGCCGGTCGGCGGTGTCGTCGTCGGTGCCGTGCTGGGCCATCCGCAGACCGTCGGCGGAGAGCACGACGACGTGTCGGGCGTGCGGGACGCTGTCCGCCAGATCCTTGAGCATCCAGTCCATGTTGCTCCGCTGCTGAATCACTGCTCGCTCTTCCCTGCCGACTCTTCGCTGGTGGGGCCGGTCGTGCCGGCGGACGGCGCGTGGCCGTTCACCCCCTCGGTGAACGCGGCCAGCCACATGCCGGGCTGGACCGGCGCCTGGACCGGCGCCTGGACCGGGTCCGGGGCCCGGGGGGCCGGGGCGATCCGGGGCGGCTCGGCCGCGCCGCGCCGGGAGGGCGCGGCGTGGCGGCGGCGCTGGGGCAGACCGTTGGCGGTCCGCTCGGTCACCACCGGGGTGTCGTCCTCGGCCGCGTACGGGCCCGGGCGGACCGCGACGGTCCGGGAGCCCCAGGGCCGCGAGACGGACACCGGTCGCGGCCGGTCCGAGGGGCGGGGCGCGGTGTCCGGGGCCGGCTGCGGGTTGGCGGCGGCGCCGATGCCGTGGGCCCGGCCGGTGGCGGGAGCCGTGGTGATCAGGTCCTGCGGCACGATCAGCACGGCGCGCACCCCGCCGTAGGCGGAGGGCCGCAGCGAGACCTGGAAGCCGTAGGCCTGGGCGAGCCGTCCGACCACGGCCAGGCCGAGCCGGGGGGTCTCGCCGAGGTCGTTGAGGTCGATGCCGGCCTGTGCCTCCAGCAGCATCCGCTCGGCGCGGGCGCGGCCCTCCTCGCTGAGACTGAGGCCGCCGTCCTCGATCTCGATCGCTATGCCGGTCTGCACCTCGACGGCGGTCAGGTGCACGCTGGTCTGCGGCGGCGAGTAGCGGGTGGCGTTGTCGAGCAGTTCGGCGACCGCGTGGATGAGCGGTTCGACGGCCGGACCGGTGACGGCGACCTCGGAGACCGGGTGCAGTTCCACCCGCCGGTAGTCCAGGATGCGCGAGATGCCGCCGCGCAGCACGCTGTACAGCGGCACCGCCTTGCTCCACTGGCGGCCGGGGCGCGCACCGCCGAGGACGGCGATGCTGTCGGCGAGGCGGCCGATCAGGGCGTTGCCGTGGTCCAGGCGCAGCAGGTCGTCGAAGACCGCCGGGTCGTTGCCGTGCCGGTCCTCCATCTCGCGCAGCTCCTGGGCCTGCCGGTGGACGATCGCCTGGACGCGGCGGGCGATGTTGACGAAGGCCCGCTGGGTGCTCTCCCGCATCCCCTCCTCCTGGTCGACGGTCTCCAGGACGGCGCGCAGCACCGCCAGCCGGGCGGCCTGGAACTGCGGGCCGGTGCCGGTGTCCTGGCCCTCGTAGGACCTCACCACCTCGTCGGTCGACGTACCGCGCTGGAGCCGGGCGAGCGCCTCGGGCAGGACGGCCTGGGCCAGTCGGAGGGTCTCGGCCTCCTGCCGGGCCAGTCGGCGGCGCAGTTCGTTCTCCTGGAGGGCGAACCGCTCGCGCAGGGCGGCCAGCGCGCGGCCCCGGCGGGCCGCCTCGGCCGCGACCAGGGCCACCGCCGCGGTGCCCACCGCTCCGCACCAGATGACTTCCGCGCGGGCGCCGGTGGAGGTCACCAGCGCGGCGACGACAGCGGCGCCCGCCGTCACGACCGTGGGCACCAGCCACACGAGTACGGGAGCCGGGCGTCGGCCTCCGGGTGACGATCCAGCACGAAGCATCAGCATCCTCAAGCGGTCGAAGGGGTGGGGGAGGGCGGTCGTGGGCGGGGTCCGGCGGCGCCGGGGTCCGTGGGCGGCGGCAGTCCTGGGCGGGTGGTGCCGTCCCGCTCCCGGGCGGCTCCGGCGCGACGGACGCGCGACGGAGCCGCCCGGGAGCGGGACGACCGGATGTCCGGGACATTTCTGACGAAAGATCAGTAACAGTGTTTTATAGCCGATCCGGTGGCGCGCTGTCGCACGCTCCACGCAACCCGGACGCCGGCCGGAACGGCCCGCCCGACTGGGTACAGGCACCAGACTTGCCCGGCCACGGGCCTGTCGTACCGTGGCCGGGAAGGGGTTCGCTCATGTGAGGGGTATCCCGAGGAAATCCCCCCGCCGCGTGCTGAGTTCGTGCTACGTCGAGTCCGCCGGCGGCTCCCCGGTGCGGTGCCCGGGCCCGGCCGTCACGCCGGGAACGACCGTCGGGAGCCGCCCCGGACCGGTTCGTCCGGACGGTGCCGGCCCGGACCGCGCCGGTCCGGCGGCGCGTGCCGCCGGCGGCACGCGCCGGAGGGCGGCCGGAGGTCACCACCGGCGTGCGGCCACGCGAACGCGCCCCTGGCCGAGCGCCCCGGGCCGGGCGGCCGGCAGCGAGGACGGCGCTACCCGCTCCGGGGCGACCGCCGCGGCCGGCCGAGGGCCAGGCGGACGACCTCGCGCCAGTCCGCCGCGGGCGCGGCCGGCGGCGCACCCGGGCGTCCGCGCGGCACCAGGACCCGCAGGGCCCCGGGACGGACGGCGCAGGTGACCGGGGTCGGCAGCCGCAGCGCCTCGCCGTCCACGGCGACCGCGATCCGCTCCGTGTCGGCGTCGACGACCACCCGCGGCGCGGTCAGCGCCCGCAGGCCCGCCGCCCGGCCGCCCCGCAGCGCGACGGCGGCGGCCTGGGAGGCGTTGCCCACCCGGATCCCCACGACCCCCAGCGTGGCGCCGTCCAGCCGCGGCCGGCGGTTGCCCACCGCGGTCGGTTCGGGGGCCGTGTAGGGGTTGTTGCTGACCAGCAGCGCCTGCTGCGCCGTCAGCCGGGTGCCGTCGGCCAGCACCACCTCCAGTGGGTGACCGGCGTTTCCGAGGAGGAGGCCGGGGAGGGCGTCCAGGGCCGAGCCGGCCTTGGCGTCGCGGTACTCCGGGCTCTGCACGATCTCGGCATAGGCGCCGAACGAGGCCGTGTTGACGAAGGTGCGGCCGCCCACGACGCCCAGGTCGACCCGCAGTTCCTCGCCGTCGGTCAGCGCGTCCAGGCAGGCGGCCGGATTCCCCCGGTCCAGGCCGAGGTCCATGGCGAAGTGGTTGCGGGTGCCCGCCGAGATCACCAGGAACGGCAGGTCGTGCTCGGCGGCGACCTCGGCCACCAGGGCCTGGGTGCCGTCGCCGCCGGCCACCCCGAGCAGGTCCGCGCCCTCGGCGACCGCGCGTCGGGCGAGGTCGGCGATGTCCACGTGGGCGGCGGTGTCCAGCAGGACGACCTCGGCGCCGAGGGCCTCGGCCCGTTCGACCAGTCCGAACCGGCCGACCTTGCCGCCGCCGGACTTCGGGTTCATGATCAGTACGGCGTGCCGGGGGCGTGTGGCGACCACCGCGCGCATGCCGTCGTGGGGTCGCGCCCGGCGCAGGGCCGAGCGCGCGCACGCGACGGCGACGGCCCAGAGCGCGAGCGCGCCCAGGGCGGCCGGCCACAGGTCGGCCCGGGCGTAGCCGACCACGACGCCCGCCGGCGCGGCGATCACCAGCAGGGCACCGGCCAACCGCACGGCTCCGTGGTGGGACACCACCCACCACGTCCCGGCCGCGGTGAGGGCCAGGCCGGCCAGGCCGATCGCGAGCACCAGGAAGCCGCCGGCCCCGACCACGGCCACCAGCACCGCGACGGCGCCCAGCACGCAGGCCAGCGCGGCACGGGCGGCCCATCGGGCGCTGGTGCGGGATCGGGACGCCATCCTCCGCGCCTCCTCGGCCATCGCCCGGCGCGGGGTGTCCGCCCGGGTCGGTCACGGGGTGCCCGGTGGCGAGCGGACCGCGTACCGGGCCCGACGCGGTCCCCGGGTCCGCTCCGGTGTGTCGGCGCGGTCCTGTGGTCGGGTGCCGAACTCGGGGCCTGGGCCGCGTCGGCGGACCAGGCGCCCGGGATCAGCTGCCCGGGGTCAGCTGCCCGGGGTCATGTCGCTCTCGGCCACGGCGATGGCCAGGCCGAGCGCCTCCGCGATGTGGGCGGCCGCGGACATCACGCGGGCGGTGCCCACGATCGGCGCGATGGCCACCAGGACGTCCTGGAGCTGCTCGGCCGTGAGGTCGGAGCCGTCGGCGGCGGCGCCGATGTGGGCCAGGTAGGACATCGGCGGCGCGTCCACGGCGACGAGCGCGGCGATCCTGGTGAGGAGGAAGGTGTCCATCGGCAGGCCGCACCGTTCGACCGAGTCCATGGTCATGGCGGCGAGGGTGTCGAGAACGGGAGTGTCGGACGGGCTGGTCATGCTGGTCATACCGGGCCATCTCCTTCGGCGGGTGGGAGCCGGCACGCCGCGGCCGGGGAGCAGCGGACTGCTCGAACGCCGGGCCCCCTCCCTCGACGATAGGCCGGATGAGTGGCGGTCGCACTCCGTTGCCGCCCGCCCGCCCGCCCGCCCGGCCGGCCGGGCCCGGGGTGCGTGTGTGGGCGGGGTGGGTGCGGGGGCGGCCGGCGCCTCTCGCCCGCGCCGCCGCCCCGGGGTGGGTCTAGCCTGAATGCGTGCCCGTGGTGTCGTCGGGTTCGTGACGGGCGAGCCGAACAGCCACCGATGCGTGACGCCCGACCGGCGACCAGGGCCGACCCCGCCACAACGCCTGCCCGGCGGTCGGGCCGGTGGGTCGGGGCGCCGCGCGCCCCCGCCGACCGAGGCCCGGAGTCGCGGACCGGTGCCTGGCCACCGGGCCGATCGCTGGGCCCGGTGCGGCGGGGCACCCACGGTGGTGCCGCCCCCACGCGACCCGAGACGGGTCGCGGGAGGAGTTCGGACAGGAGACCGACGATGGACATGGCCGTACAAAACCTGGCTGCGGACTACCCACTGCTCAACGTGTTCTGGACGATGTGTTGGTTCTTCCTCTGGATCCTCTGGTTCATGCTGCTGTTCCGGATCATCGCCGACATCTTCCGTGACGACGGCCTCGGCGGGTGGGGCAAGGCCGGGTGGCTGATCTTCGTCATCTTCCTGCCGTTCCTCGGCGTCTTCGTGTACCTGATCGCCCGGGGCTCCGGGATGGGGCAGCGCGAACTCGCCCGTGCGCGCAGGAGCGAGGAGCAGTTCCGGTCCTACGTCCGGCAGACCGCCGAACCACCGAGCGCGGCCGCCGAACTCGGCCGGCTCGCCGAGCTGAAGGCACAGGGCCACATCAGCGACGAGGAGTACGCGAAGGCCAAGGCGAAGGTGCTGGCCTGACCAGGCGCGGGCCTGAGGAGAGGAGTCCGTCATGACGATCGGCCCGGTCGAGTACGTCGTCATCGCCTTCCCCGGCAACCGGTTCAGTGGTGAGATCGCGCCCGAGCTGCGAAGGCTCGTGCAGAACGGCACGGTCCGGATCATCGACCTCACCTTCGTCAAGAAGGCCGCGGACGGCAGTGTCACCCAGATCGAGCTGCAGTCCCTCGACCCCGACGAGTCGTCGGTCTTCGCGGACATCGACGGCGAGATCGGCGGGCTGTTCAGCGCGGAGGACGTCGCGCTGATCGCGCGGGAACTCGTCCCCGACTCCTCGGCCGCCGTCCTCGCCTGGGAGAACACCTGGGCCGCCCCCATCGCCCAGGCGGTCCGGCGGGCCGGGGGCCTGCTGGTGGCCCACGAGCGGATTCCCGCACCCGTGGTGGAGCGGGCGATGGAGGCCGCGGCCGCCGGACCGACCTGACCCGGCCGCCGCCGGGAGCGGGCGATCCGCCGTGAGCGTGAGCGGGAGGGGCGGGGGGAACACGGGGGACGGACGAACAGAAGGAGAACGGTCATGTTGGGTCGCCCCGTTCGTCGCGCCGGCCGCCCGGGCCTGATCGGCGCGGCCGCGCGCACCGCGGTCGTCGCCGGCACCGCCACGGCGGTCTCCGGCCGGGTCGCCCGCCGGCAGGAGGAGAGGTCCGGGCCCGCAGCGGCCACCGAGCCCGCCGCCGCGCCGGCGGCCGGCCCGGCCGAACCGCCTCCGGGCGCCGCGCCGGCCCCGCAGGACGATGTCATCGGCAAGCTGGAACGCCTGGCCGCGCTGCGCGACCAGGGTGTGATCACGGAGGAGGAGTTCGGCACGGCGAAGGCCCGCGTGCTGGCCGGCTGAGCGGTGGCCGCCCGCCGGACCGGTCCGGCCCGCACGGCGTACCGCGCGGCGCCGGACCGGTCCGGCCGTCCTCAGCCGACCTGGACCGTCACCGTACGGCCGGCGGCCACGGTCGGGGTGGCGTAGGTGTAGGTGACGCCGTCCACCACCTTGGTCCGGGCCTTCTGCGGCACCCCGTTGACCGTGATCGTGGCGTGGGCGCCGGGGAAGCGGGCCTCCCAGCTGTAGGCGCCGCCGCCCGACGTGTTGGTCAGGGTCGACTTGCCGGCCCCGTCGTGCCGCAGCGAGAAGGTGGCGGTGCCGATCCGCAGATCGTCGATCTTCAGCCAGTCCATCCCGGCGGGCAGCCGGGACTGCGTGGTGAGGGTCCGCGCGGGTGCGTCCGGCTCGACGCCCAGCAGGCCCTCGACGGTCTGGCCGAGCAGGGTGAAGGACACCTCGGGGTAGTCGCCGTTGGTGCCCTGCTTGGCGTTGACGTGCTGGATGTCCTTGCGGTCGTAGACGTGGTTCATCCACTTCCACGCGGTGTCGGCGCGGTTGTTGGTGAAGAAGGTGTCCGGCAGGTAGGTGAGCGCCTCGATGTTGTCCGGGGCGTCCGCGCCGGACGCCTGCTGGTCGATGTAGTCGAGGTAGGCGTCCAGGCGGGCCCCGGGGGCGATGATCCGCTTCATCGGCATGAACCAGCTGTTCTCCTTGCCCCAGCCGGTCAGGGCGCGCCCGTCGGTGGTGTAGCCGCGCACCATGTCGGCGCCGGACCCGGCGCCGCTCCAGGTGGAGTTGAAGTACGCCTTGAGGTCCCGGGCCTTGCGCGCGTAGGTCGCGGCGAGGTCGCGGTCGCCCTTGCCGCGGGCGAGTTCGGCCATCGCGAGGTACGCCTGGTACTGGGAGCCGATCGCGTCGCCGGCCTCGGCGAGCGGTTCGCCGCTCTGCTCGTTGTAGCTGGCGGTGCCCTGGAAGATGCCCTTGCCGGTGCCCTCGGCGACCTTCACCGGGCCGTTGCCCTTGCCGCCGTCGTGCAGGTCCACGAACTCGCCGGTGGCGTGGCGGTAGAAGTCCCAAAGGGTCGGGTCGTCGACGTACGCGCGGTCGCCGCTCCACCGGTACGCCTCGGCGGCCTTCTGCACCAGCTCGAAGACGGCGGGGACTTCGCGGACGAAGCTGCCGGGGCCGCGGTAGTCGATCGAGAGGTAGCTGGTGGTGTCGAAGTTCAGCGCCCAGACCGGGTAGTAGGCGTGTTCGGCGGTGGCGGAGGCGGCGAACGAGCGGAGCATGGCCTTGTTGGCGCCGCTCAGGCCCAGGACGCCCGCGCCGGCCAGCTGGTGGGCGAAGTCGCGCGAGTAGTAGCCGCTGCGGTTGGCGTAGCCGGCCCAGTAGGAGGCCCCGTAGGTGCCGGTGCCGGAGCCGCCGGTATTCCACTCGTCGACGTTCAGTGGCCCCTGCGCGCCGGGGAGTTGGACCCAGCTGTTGGCCTTGCGCTTGGCCCAGTCGAACATTTCGACGATCTTCGGGTCCGAGGAGCTGATCCTCGGGTCCGCCGGGGAGGAGGGGGAGACCATCAGGTCGTCGGCGTTGATCCAGCCGTCCCCCGACCGGAAGCCGATCTCCAGCCGGTCGCCCGGGGCCAGGGTGATCCTGCTGAGCGTGTGGCGGCGGTAGGCGGGCGCGTCGGGCAGGGTCACGGAGGCGACGACGGCGCCGTTCACCCGGGCCTCGTACCTGCCGTTCGCGCCGCCCGTCGCGATCCAGGCCGAGATGTCGTAGGTGCCCCGGCCGGTGGCCGTCACGGTCTGGGTGACGCTCTTGCCGGCGCCGTCGTCCAGGTAGGCGAGCCCGCCGCCGCCGTGGGGGTAGTTGGTCGCGACCCCCGTTCCGGGACTGAACGCCCAGCCCGTGCCGCCCTGTTCGAAGCCCGGGTCGACGAGGGGGAGCGGTGCCGGGGCGGCGGTGCCCGTGCCGGGTCGTGCGGTGCCCGCTTCGGCGGCCGCGGCGACCGGGGTGCCGAGGGCGAGCGGAGCGAGTAAGGCGCACGCGGACAGCAGGGACAGGCGGGAACGCTTCATCGAGGTCTCCGGGGGCTGAGGGTGGGGTCGGCGGGGTCGGCCGTCGCCGACCGGGCGCGAGGCACGCTAACAAGCGCCGGTGAAGGCTTGCAATGGACTCGGCAAGATCTGTTGTCGGATCCGACTGAAGGTTTTCATTCAGATCGTGCAAGTCGGTACGGACCCCGCCGACCGGTGGCGCGCCCGGAGCGGGCCGGCGGAGCTGTCGGCGGAGCGCCGGCGGGAAGGGCGAACGGCGGGGCCGGGGGCGTGATCCACCGGCTCACCGGCCGTATCATGGGCCGCTCGTCGGAGCTCCCGCCGGACGGGCCCGATCGGCGGCCGACCCCGCGGAGGTCCGGAGGCACGGACACGGAGGACCGCAATGAAGGTCGGGATCACCGACGTGGCAGCCCGGGCGGGAGTCAGCGAGGCCACGGTCAGCCGGGTGATCAACCGGCGCCAGGGCGTCGCGAAGAGGACCAGGGACGCGGTCGAGCAGGCGATGGCCGAGCTCGGGTACGAGCGCCAGACCCAGGGCCAACTGGTCGCGGTGGTGACCGAGTTCGTCTCGAACCCGTTCTTCGCCGATGTCGCGGAACGGATCGAGTCGGCCCTCGCGCCGCACGGGCTCAAGACGGTGCTGTGCCCCGCCTTCCCCGGCGGCGTGCAGGAACGGGACTTCATCGCCACGCTGGTGGAGAAGGGCGTCGCGGCGGTCGTCTTCCTGTCCGCCTCGAACACGGTCGACGGCGCGGACACCGGGACGTACGAGCTGCTGCGCCAGCGCCGCGTGCCGTTCGTCGGGATCAACGGCGAGTTCGCCGACGGCGTACCGACCCCGGTCTTCTCGACCGATGACGCGCTCGCCGCCGAGCTGGCGGTCGACCACCTCCACCGGCTGGGGCACCGGCGGATCGGCATGGCGTCCGGACCGGCGGGCAACCATCCCGCCGACCGGCGGGTCCGGGGCTTCCTGGACGCCATGGCCAGGCGCGGCATCGAGGGCGCCGAGGACTGGGTGATCCGTCAGTCCTACACGGTCGAGGGCGGACAGGCCGCGGTGGGCCCGCTGCTCGCGCGCGGCGCCACCGCCGTCGTGGCGGCCAGCGACTACATGGCGCTGGGCGCGATCCGCGGCATCCGGCGCCAGGGGCGCTCCGTCCCCGGCGACGTGTCGGTGGTCGGCTACGACGGCTCGGCCATCACCGAGTTCGTCGACCCGCCGCTGACCACGGTCCGTCAGCCGGCCGACCGGCTCGCGCTGGAGGTGGGCCGCAGCATCCTGGCGCTCGTCGGCAACCGCGAGGTGCCGACCGGCGAGCTGCTGTTCGACCCCGAGTTGGTGATCCGCTCGTCGACCGGCCCGGCCCCCGAAGCCGGCCCGGCCGCCGCGCCGGCCGCCGTGCCGTCCGCCGCTTCG
The DNA here is from genome assembly GCF_042752535.1 of Kitasatospora sp. NPDC059327. Taxonomy (NCBI): domain Bacteria; kingdom Bacillati; phylum Actinomycetota; class Actinomycetes; order Kitasatosporales; family Streptomycetaceae; genus Kitasatospora; species Kitasatospora sp. NPDC059327. The sequence goes on from NZ_JBHYYB010000081.1 coordinate 19,020, forward strand.
GAGCGTCCCGCCGGCTGAAGGCGGGGGCTCCGGCCGGGCCGGTTCCGGCCACCGCCGACCGGCGGACGGCGCGCCACCGCCGGGGCGGCCGGCGGGTGCTGGGGCACCGGACCACCGGTGGGGCGTGACCGGTGGGGCGCGGCGTCCGGCCGGGGCCGCCGGGGCGGGTGGGGCGGGCCCGCGAACGGCCGGCAACGGTCGGCAGGACCATGCCGCAGGCCTGGGCCGGTGGGCCTTGCCCTCCTACGATGTGAGGCGCCGTCGGCCTGACCCCGACAGCGTCGGCCGACGTCGGACCTCACCGGACTCCATGGGACCGGTGCGTCCCGTCGGCCACGGCCCGCCCCGGCGACCGGGAGCGGGCTCGTAGCGCAGGCTGCACCACGCAGGCCGCACACCCCTCCTCACCACCCAGGGAGTACGCCCATGCACGCCCGCACTGTCGCACCGTCGTTCAGACCCGTCCGCGCCGTCCTGCTCGTTCTGGCGCTGCTGGCCGCCGTCGTGGCCGCCACCCTCCCGGCCGCCGGCCCCGCCCGGGCCGCCGTGCCGGACCGCTGGGGCTTCGCCTTCCTCGACAACCCGACCCCGCCGGCCGGCTACGTGCCCGACCCCAGCCGCCAGTGGGGCAGTTGGGCGTCACCGGCGAGCAACCCCGTCAAGGTCGACCAGCTCGCGGTCGGCTCGTACCTGGTGCACTTCCCGTTCATCGCCGGACCGGGCGGCATCGCCCACGCCACCGCGGTCGGCCGCACCGGCAACTGGTGCCAGATCAAGGGCTGGTCCACGGCGGGCACCGGGCAGGACGTCGCGGTGAACTGCTACCGGCCCGGCGGCGCCCCCGACAACACCCTGTTCACCGTGCTCTACACCACCAGCAGCGGGACGCCCGCGCCGGCCGGTGGCAGCTACGGCTACACCTACGCGGACATCCCCGGGACGGTCCTCGCCCAGTACAACTCGGCGGGCGGGGTCAACACGGTGAGCCACGGGTCGACCGGGATCTGGAAGGCCTGGCTGCCCGGTCTGGGGCTGTCCACCGCCGCCGGGAACATCGAGGTCACCGCGGTCGACGCGGTCCAGGGCGCGCGCTGCAAGGTGGCCGACTGGTCGCCCGCCGCGTCCGGCCAGACCGTCGTGGTCAGCTGCTTCGACGCGGCCAACGCCCCCTACGACACCCGGTGGACGCTGAGCTACTCCCTGAAGCGCGCCCTGCACGGCCCCGCGTTCCCGCCGAAGTCCTTCGGCTACCTCTGGTTCAACGGCGGGGTGCCGGCGGCGACGAACTTCAACTCCAGCGGCGCGACCAACACGCTGGCCGGTTCGGTCCCGGCCACCGTCACCCTGCCCGGCGTGGCCGTCCCCTCGGACACCGCGCACGTCACGGCCTTCGGGCCGGGCCCGAACTGGTGCGGGCTGGCGCTGCCCTGGGCCCGCGGCTCCGGGACGGTGAGCCTCTACACGCTCTGCTTCAACGCGGGCGGCTCGCCGGTCGCCGACCGGTTCCTGACCGCCTACACCTCGGCGTTCTGACCCGTGGGGCCGACCCCGCCGACCCGGGGCCGGCCCCGTACGGGGGGCCACCGCCGCCCGACGGTCGGCCGTCGCTCTCCGGCCCGGTGGTTCGCTCCGCCGGCGGCGCCGGGACGCGCCGGGGGTCGCGGTGGCCCCGCAGGTCCACTCCTGCGATTCGATGGCGGGGCGTGGGGCAGAGCTTTTGAACCGCCCCCGGAGGGTTGCCCCGAGGTCCGAGTGCGAGGGGAGCGGGTCGGTAGGGGCAAGAGCCCCTGCCCGTTCGACCCGTCACCGGGACCGCCCCGCCGGCCCCGCCGGCCCCGCCCGGGGCGGGCGGGGCCGGCTGTGATGTCGGATACATGACAGCTCCGGCCGCCGAGGGAGCCGGCGGCCGGAGCGTCGAACGGGCGCGATCTGCGCCCCGGGGTGTGACCCCTTACGGCGCGGTGACCTCGCGCGTCAGCTTGGACTGCCACGGACACCAGGTCGAGCCGGGCAGGAGGGCGCCGCCCACCTCGGGCAGGTGGTCGTTGACGTAGGAGATGCTCGCGTCGCACACCTCCACGGCCATGCCGAAGAACTGCACCGAGTTCGGGGCGAGCTGGTACTTCCAGGGCTTGTTGTAGGAGGCCGGGGCCTTCACCACGGTGCCCATGACGCCGACGTTCTCCGTCTCCACGCCGCTCAGGATGTTCCGGGCCTGCTGGATCCGGGCGGAGTCGGTCAGCTGGAACACGAAGGTGTTCGTGCCGTCGGTGAACTCGAAGTAGGCCGGGGCCACCTTGGCCGCGGGGCGCGCCGCGGCGTCGCCGCTCTGGGCCGCCTGCGCGGGCTGGGCCAGCGCCACCGCGAACATCGCGACCGCGCCGAGAGCGGCCGCCTTGGTGATGGTACGTCGCATGACTGATACCTCCAGTGCTGTAGGGCGGGCCGAACGTCCACGACCCGTCTGCCAACGAACCTAATCGGGGAGACGGCCCTGTGGTCCGCCGGAATCCAGAACTGCCTCAAAGGGCTCCGGGATCCCCACGATGCCTGCCCCATCGGGACGTTGTCGGGCCGGGACCGCCTCGCGGCGGGGGTCCGGAGCTGATGGACAGTCAAAAGAGGTTTGGGGGCGACCGGTACGACTTCGGGCCGCGGCTGCCCTTTGGGGCGGCCGGCCACCGCACCGGTCCGGCACCCGTCTCGAAGGGTGGACAGCCCGGCCGGGGCACCCCCGGGCGGGGGCCTCCCGGACCCACCCGGGACCCGACGACGGCCGGCCGCCCCGTGTCGACGCTCCGGAGGCCCGGCGGAGCCCGATGTGCCACCGTGGAATCCGGGGTGCAGCACACCCCGTCGGGAGAGGAGAGGCCATGTCGTCGAAGCGACGCCGTAAGAAGAAGGCACGGGCCAAGCACAGGGCCAACCACGGCCGTCGGCCCCAGTGCTGAACACGTCCTGAGCGGTCACCGGCGGCCCGGCGAGGGGCCGCCGGTGCCCTCGGCGCGTCACCGCGCGGTCGGGCTGCCCCCGGTCCGGGCCGGAACGCGCCTCGCGATCGCGGCACCCCCGTGCGGAGTCGTCCCGGGGGTGTCGACCTGTCCGCCCGCCGGTGGGACCCTCACGTGGGGCGCCGAGCCGCGAGCGGCCCGCCGTACGCGTTCCGTGACACCGGGGGCGCGGCGGCCCCGGACGGCCCAGCGGCAACGGAAGGACGGCCAGGGATGGGAAGAGGGCGGCCCGACCGCACCCCGCAGGACACCGCGCCCGTCGCGGCGAGCCAGTCGCTGACGCTGGCGGCCATGCTCTTCGCGGTCTCGATGACCTTCATCGACCAGACCATCGTCTCGATCGCCGCACCCGACATCATCCGTGAACTGGGGCTGTCGGCCGTCGGCATGCAGTGGGTGGTCAACGCCTACCTGCTGTCGCTCGCCGCCTTCTTCGCCCTCGGCGGCCGGCTGGCGGACGTCCTCGGCCACAAACGGATGATGCTGGTCGGGACGGTCACCTTCGTGCTCGCCTCCGCGCTCTGCGGCGCGGTGCCGTCCGGCGGGGGCGCCGAGGCCTGGCTGATCTGCTTCCGGGCGGTGCAGGGCCTCGGCGCGGCCCTGATGTTCCCGGCGGCGCTCGCGGTGGTGGTGGAGGTGTTCCCGGTCGACCGGCGCGGCCGGGCGCTGGCCCTGTTCTTCGGGGTGGCGGGCGGACTGACCGCGATCGGCCCGATCCTGGGCGGCTGGCTGACCAGCTGGACCTGGCGGGCGATCTTCTGGGTCAACGTGCCGGTCGCGGTGGTCGCGCTCGTCCTGACCGCGCTGGCGGGGATCCGCAACACCCCCCGCCGCGAGCCGGTCGACTGGACCGGCGCCGTCCTGGTGGCCGTCGGCATGGGGCTCAGCGTGCTCGGCCTTCAGCAGGCAGGGGCCTGGGGCTGGGGCAGCTGGGCGACCTGGCTGTGCATCCTCGGCGGGCTGGCCGTCCTGGTGCTGTTCGTCGGGCTGGAGCTGCGCACCGAGCACCCGTTGATCAAGATGCGGGTCTTCGCCGACCGCGCCTTCGCGGCCGACAACGCGGTGCTGTTCTTCGCCATGATCGCGTTCGTCCCGGTGTTCTTCTTCGCCTCCGTCTACGCCCAGGTGGCGCTGGGCCAGTCACCCAGTGAGGCGGGGCTCTACCTGCTGGTCTTCTTCGCCGGCTTCGCCCCCGGTTCGCAGATCGGCGGTCGGATGCTGGACCGGCGCGGCGCGCGCCCGCCGATGCTGCTGGGTACGGCGGTGGGCGCGGTCGGCTTCGCGCTCTGGGCGGCGAAGATCACCGACCTGTCGCTCGGCGCCCAGTGGCCGTACATCGTGCTGGCCGGCGCGGGGATCGGGTTGCTGCTGACGCCCGCCTCGACCGACGCCGTCAACCGCTCGATCGACGCCTCCTACGGCGAGGTCACCGGGATCACCCAGACCGTGCGCAACTACTCCGCGAGCCTGGGCCTGGCGGTGCTGGGCACCGTCCTGCTGCACAGCACCACCAGGAACGTGCGGAGCACCCTGGTCGCCAACGGCGTCCCGGCGGACTCCGCGCCCGGCGTCGCCGACACGATCACCCGGAGCATCACCGGACACGGCGCCGGCGGGCAGGCCCCCGGCGGCGTCGGGTCCGCGCTGCTGGACGCGGTCCGGCAGGACTTCGCGGAGGCGAACGGGCCCGTGCTGTACGGCATGGCGGCCGCCCTCGCGGTCGCCTTCCTGTGCGCGCTGCTGCACCCCGGCACCCGGGTCACCGCGGCGGCTGCCCCGGCCCCGGAGGCCGTCGCCGGGCGCGAGGGCGGTGGCCCGGCCTGAGCGCACCCGGGGGGCTCGGCCGGAGCGGCCCGCCGGCGTGCGTGGCTAGGGGTTGAGCGGCGACCAGAGCCAGGCGCCGTTCACCCGGACGTACAGCCGCTTCGACGCGGTGTCCACGGCGAGCGTCCCGTCGGCGGGCGGCCCTCACCGGGCGGGCGCGACGTCCGCCAGCGCGGCGAGCAGGCGGGCGTGGACGGCGGCGGCGACCTCGCGGGTGACGGGGTCCGGGTCCTCCAGGCGTTCGGCGATCAGCTCGGCGGCGGCCGCGACGACCGGCACCGGCAGCGTGGCCTCGCGCAGGTGCAGCAGCTGGGCGGCGGCCCGTTCGCTGGCGGTGGTGGCCCGGGACTGCGGGATCAGGGAGGTGAGGCCGCGGGGTTGCGGGTGTGCGCTGCTCATGGCGCCATTGTCCGGCTTCCGGCCCGGTCCCGGCGCCACCTCGCCGTCGCCGACCGGTCCCGCCGCACGTCCAGGTCGCCGACCGGTCCCGGCGCACCCCGCCGACCGGGCCGGCCGCGCGGCGGATTCCACCATCCGGCCCTGTCCACCCCCTGTCGGCGCCCGTTTTCGCGGTCCGGGAGCCAGGATGGAGTGATGGAGTGCTGGACGACCTAGGAGACGGTATGAACGACCGACCCGATTCGATTCAGTGGCCCGGCGCGGTCACGCCGGACGCCCTGCTGCACACCGGCTCCGGCGGTGAGGTCACGCCCGAGGACCTGGTGCTGGCCTCCGGGCGCGACATCACCCCGGAGACCCTCGCCTGGGCGGAACGCAAGCTGGCGGAGGAGGGCCCCACGGCTCTGGAGAAGCTGCTTCCCTGAGCGTGCCGCTGCCGCGGACCGCCTCCGGGGCCGTCGGGACCGCCTCCGGTCCCGACGGCCCCTCGCGCGTCCCGGCGCGGCCGCCCGTCAGGGTGCCAGGGCCGCCGCGAGCAGGGCGGCGCCGGGGGAGTCGGCCGGGTGCTGGGTGAGCAGCAGTACCCCGCTGTCGGCCGCCGGCCGCAGCAGCGAGAAGGTCAGCCGCAGCACCCGCGCCGGCGCCCGGGCGTCCACCACCTCGACGGTCGCCGGCCGGAAGTCGGCGACCGCGCGGCACTGCCACCAGTGCGCGGCGTCCGGCCGCAGCACGTGCAGCCGGCGCACGATCTCCGCGGACCTGGCGTCGTCCGGGACGTGGGCGGTCGCGGCGCGGAACTGCTCGTAGAGACCGCGCAGCAGGGCCTGCCCGCCGGGGGCGCTCCCGTCGGCGGGACCGGCGGAGATCCGGTGCCGTCCGGCCGGCCCGGCGGCGAGGTGCAGCAGCAGATTGCGGTCCTCGGGCGGTGTGTCGTCCGGGGAGCCCCACAGCCGTCGGTGGGCCGCGTTGGCGGCGAGGACGTCGAAGCGCTCGTCCAGCACCAGCGCGGGGGTGCCGTGCCAGCTGTCGACGAGCGCCAGCGTGTCCGGGCCGGGCACGGCCGGTGCCCACTGCCCGGCGCGTGGCGGCGGGGGCAGGAACCCGGCCAGCGCCAGGGCGTGCCGGTGGGCGACGGGATCCATCCGCAGCGCCCGGCAGACGGCGTCGACGACCTGGCGCGAGGTGCTCACCCGGCCCTGCTCCAGCCAGGTGTACCAGGCCACGCTGACCCCGGCCAGGGTGGCGACCTCCTCGCGGCGCAGCCCGGGGGAGCGGCGTCGGCCGCCGGCGCCGAGTCCGACGTCCTGCGGGGCGATCAGTGCCCGTGCCGCGCGCAGATGGGCTCCGAGTTCTCGGCGTAGCGACTCGTCCATGTGCTGATCCTATGAGTGCGACTCACCCCATCGACGGTGGACTGCCACCCCGGCCCGGGGTGCGCGAGGCTGACGGCATGACAGCAGAGCAGCACGCGCCCCAGGTGTGGCGCCGGCACAACGACTCGTCCCACCTCCGCGAACCCCGCGTCCTGATCCGGGTCTTCCTCGAACCGGACGGCCTGGACACCGCCGTCGCGTTCTACGAGCGCCTGCAGACGGTGACGGTCGACGCCAGGTTCACCTTCGGCGCCCTGCGGTTGGCGACCGTCGGCGCGTTCCTGCTCATCGCGGGCGGTGAGCAGGAGTTGGCGCCGTTCCGGGCCACCACCGGCACGCTGCTGGTGGACGACGTCCGGCCCTACTACGAGCGACTGCTCGCCGAGGGCGCGGAGATCGTCTTTCCGCTCCAGGAGGTGCCCACCGGTGCGGGCTTCAACGTCCGCCACCCCGACGGCACGGTGGTGGAGTACGTCCACCACCGCCCCACCGCCGCCGGCGACTGACCGGCCCCGGTCCGTCGGACCGGGGCCCGGGGCGGGTGGACGGCCGCTGCCGGGCGACCGCCCAGGGGGATTGCTACGCTCGGAGATGCCCTCTTCGCGGCACGGAATCCTGCGGTTTGGAATTCCGTCCCGCCACCACCACGGGAGCAGGAATGACCGGCAGCCCCGAGCCCACCAGTCCCGAGCCCATCAGCCCCGAGGCCCGCCAGGCCCTCGACCAGGAGCTCGCCCAGCTGCGCGTCGAGCGCGACGCGGTGGCGGCGACCTTGAAGGGGGCCGGGTCCGACACCGCCGGCGACCTGGCCGACCAGGCGGACGAACTGCAACGCGTCACCGAGGTCGCCCGCCTGGAGTCCCGGATAGCCGGGATCACCGCGCGACTGAGCGAGGCGGCCACGGCCGTCGCCGCCCCGTCCGACGTCGTCGGGGTGGGCAGCAGCGTCACGTTGCGGTTCGCCGACGGCACTCAGGAGACGGTCCAGATCGGCGAACTCGCCAATGAGTCGGAGGAGACCCTGGCGACCTACGACAGTCCGCTGGGCCATGCCCTGCTCGGCCACCGCACCGGTGACTCGGTCACCTACGACACCCCTGCGGGCCCGACCACGGCGGTGGTGCTGGGGATCGGCGCACCCTGAGCGGACCGGGGCCGGGTCGAGCGTGCCGCGGGACCGGACGGAGGGTCAGTTCGCCGTCGCGCTAGGGTGCGGGGGTGAGTCTTCATGTGGTTGTCGGATTCGGGCCCGCCGGGGCCGCCACCGCCCGGCTGCTGGCCGAGCGGGGTCATGCGGTGCGGGTGGTCACCACGTCGGGCCGGAGCCCGGAGCCGGGCATCGAGCACGTCACGGCGGACGCGGCGGACAGCGGGCGGCTGAGCGAGCTGTCCAAGGGGGCAACCGCGATCCACAGCTGCGCCGCGCCGCCCCTGCACCGCTGGGTACGTGAACTGCCGCCGCTGGCCGCCTCGGTCTGCGCGGCGGCCGAGGCGAGCGGCGCCGTCCTGGTCATGCTCGGCAACCTCTACGGCTACGGTCCGGTGCCGGGTCCGCTGACCGAGGAGCTGCCGCTCGCGGCCACCGGGCCCAAGGGCCGGGTGCGCGCCGCGCTGTGGGAGCGGGCGCGGGGCTTGCACGAGCAGGGCCGCATCCGGGCGGTCGAGGTCCGGGCCTCGGACTTCTTCGGGCCCGGTGTGACCGATCGCGGGCACCTGTCCGGCCGGGTCGTGCCGCGCGTGCTGCGCGGCAAGCCGGTCTCCGTGCTGGGGGACCCGGACGCCCCGCACAGCTGGACCTACCTCCCCGACGTGGCGAGCGCGATGGTCGAGGTCGCGGGCGAGGAGCGGGCCTGGGGCCGCGCCTGGCACGTGCCGACGGCGCCCGCGCTGTCCGGGCACGCGATGGTCGACCGCCTCGCCGACCGGGCCGGCACGGCGCCGGTCGCGGTGCGCGGGCTCTCGCCGGCGGTCCTGGGCGTCGCCTCGTTGTTCTCCCCGTTGATCCGTGAACTCAAGGAGACCCGCTACCAGTTCGACCGTCCGTTCGTGCTGGATTCGAGCGCCTACGAGGCCGAGTTCGCGGTGCGGGCCACTCCCGTGGGCGAGCAGGTCGGGGCGACGGTGGACTGGTGGCGCGAGCGGGTGGCCGTCGGCGGCTGACGAGCCCCGGCCCGGACGGGACGCTCCGGGCCTCCCCGGGCGCGGCGCGGGCGCGGGGCCGGGGCGGGCGCCCGGGTCGGGCCCCTGCTAGCATCCGCGCAGTCGCAGGCAAGATCGAACAAGGCGGGCACGGATGCGGGGCGGGAGAGACGAGCTCGACGGGGCCGGGCGGCGCCGTCGCCGGACCGTCGTCGCGGTGGCCGCGGGGGCGGGCGTCCTCACAGCGGTCGTCGTCGGTGGGCTGCTGCTGACGGGGTCGGACTCCCGCGACGCGGCGCCGGTGGGCTCGCAGGTCGGTCCGGAGGTCTCGCCCGACCCCACCGCCGATCCCGCGGTGTCGGGGACGGCGAGCCCCACGCCGTCCGGGACGACGCCTCCGGAACCGGCGCCGGACCCGTCACAGGCCGTGCCGTCCGCGTCCGTCCCGACGCCCGCCGCGCCGGCTCTCCCGACGCCCGCCGCCCCGACCTCCTCCGCCCCGCCGGTCGCCGCCTCACCGGCCGCGCGGAAGCCGGCGTCCGCCGTGCCGCGCACCCCCGCGATTCCCACCCCACCGCCCACCAAGGCCGTGCCGTCCGTGCCTCCCGTGCCGGCCGCGACCTCCATACCCTGGGGCCCGATCCCGCCGCGGCCGACTCCGACCCTGCCGGTGCCCCCCACCGCCTGCCCGCCCGGGCAGGCCGCCTCGTGGGACGGCTGCCACCCGCTGCCCCCGGCGATCACGTTCCCGCCGGTGACCCTGGCGCCCCAGCCGCCGTTCAAGCCGACCCCCTGACCCCGCGGGCCGGGGAGAGCGGCACCGGGCGTGCCGCGGCCGCCCCGCCGCCCCGTCCACCGGCCGACCGTTGCCGGGAGGGCCGGAGCGCTCGGCGGGCGACGGCGGACCGGCGGACGTAGGTTGCGGGCATGACCAGTGACGAGACGACGATCCCGGCCGTGGGGGCGCGCGGGCTGGACGCGGTGTTCGAGGCGATCGAGGCGGCCAACCGGTCGCCGCAACCCTGGACCGGCTTCGAGCACGGTGTGCTCGGTGCCTACCGGTGGGCCGCCGGCACCCAGCCGGGTGCCCCGGTGACCGCCGCCGCCCCGCTCGGGGCCTCCGGCGGACCCTGCCGGGCCCAGCTGCTCGCCGAATGCCAGGCGGCGGCCGTCCGGGTGAGCGAGGCACGGCGGGACGACGTCGACGCCGCCTACGCCCTCGGGGCCTACCAGGCGCTCGCCTGGCTCTGCGGCCACGAGGAGGACCGCCCCTGCTCCCGCCCGGAGTAGCCCGCGCGGGTCCGCGGGAGCACAGCCCCGGGCGGGGACCGGGACGGCTCAGTGCTTGAAGACGTCCTTGATCTTCTCTCCCGCCTGCTTGGCGTCGCCGCTCACCTGGTCGGCTTTGCCCTCCGCGGTCAGCCGCTCATTGCCGACCGCCTTGCCGACCGTCTCCTTGGCCTTGCCCTTCGCCTTCTGCGCGATGTTCTTGGCCTTGTCCTCGCCGCTCATGGTGATCTCCTTCGTGACGCTCGTCGCCGCCCGGTTCGGGGCGGTCCTGTGTCGCGTCTGCCCCGGTTCGGGCCTTTCATGCGGCGATCGCCCCAGCGGGTCGGCGAGCCGCCCGGACCGGGGTCAGGAGGCGTCCTGCTCCAGCTGCCCGGTCGCGGCGGCCCTTCGCGATCGGTGGACGCGCGGGCCCGGTCCTGGAGGGCCGGCAGGCCGATGCCCCGCCCTTGTCCTGGTGGGTCGCGTCGGCCCGGAACACCAGCAGCCCGGCGGAGCCCCTCGGCGAGTTCGCCGCACGGCAGCCCGGACCGCCAGGAGTCGCCGAGGACGGTCCGGACGCGGGTGTCCGTGCGCGGACCTGCGCAGTCGCGGTCGGGGTCGTCGCGTCCGAGCGTCCACCACAGCCCGGTGCCGACGCCGGCCGCCACCGCCAGGGCGGCGCCGCCGGCCGTGGTACGCCGGCCGGCGGGGAAGGCCGCCATCAGGCGTTGCCCCGGCCGAGGTAGCGGCCGGCGACGTCGTTGCCGCGCGCAGTGCCCCCGCCGTGTCCCACCCCTGGTGCGCCGTGGCCGCCGCGTTGGTCGACTCGTCCGCCAGGGCGCCGATGGTGGGGCTGTTCGTTGCCGTGCCGTTCAGGGCCGACTGCGCGCCCCGCATCGCCTGATCGTTCACGCTGAACTGCCGGTTGCCCGCCGGTGTGCCCATCCTCGACCGCTCCCGTACGACTCTCGCCCCGTGCGCCCGACCGGGCCGGTGAGCGTCGCGCCGCCGCGCAACTCCCTTGGCCCCCGGTGCCGCTGACCGTCACCGGACGCGCCGCGGCCCCCTGGCGCGCTGTCGGCGCGACCGTACTCGACGCTGGGCGTCCCGTCCCGGGAAAGCGGGTTCCTCGCCGGGGTACCGGCCGGGCCGGGGTGGCGCCCGGGTGCCCGGCGGACCGCGGGCCGGGCCGTTCGGGCAGCTCAGCGGGCCCGGGCCGGACCACGGGGCCCGGGTGTACAGGTTTCGTCATGATTCCGGGTCCGTCGGGGTGCCCGAACGGGCGAGGGCGGCCCGCAGGCCCGTTGCGCCCTCCGGGGAGTCCCGCTGCCCCGAATGGCCGACAGGGGCGAGCCGTCCGCCCGGCCACCGGCCCGTGCCCACGAGTCTGGTCCCCGGGGCCGGCTCGCGGCCGAGGACGGGAGACAGTCATGGCAACGCCTGTGGACGGGGACCGGCGGTCGCTGCCGCCGATCCTCCGGGGGCAGAAGGCCCTGGTGACCGGGGCGAACTCCGGCATCGGCCGGGCGACCGCGATCGCCCTGGGCCGGGCCGGCGCCGACGTGGTGGTGAACTACGTCTTCGGGCCGGAGGCCGCCGAGGAGGTGGTCGCGGAGATCAGGTCCTTCGGGGTACGGGCCTACGCCCACGAGGCCGACGTCTCCCAGGAGGACCAGGTCGTCGCGATGGTCGCCCGGATGGTCGCGGAGTTCGGCACGATCGACGTCATGGTGGCCAACGCCGGACTGCAACGGGACGCCGCCGTCACCGAGATGACCCTCGCCCAGTGGCAGAAGGTGCTCGACGTCAACCTCACCGGCCAGTTCCTGTGCGCCCGGGAGGCGGCGAAGGAGTTCGTCCGCCGCGGCGTCGTACCGGAGGTGTCCCGCTCGGCCGGGAAGATCGTCTGCATGAGTTCGGTCCACCAGATCATCCCCTGGGCGGGCCACGTCAACTACGCCTCCTCCAAGGGCGGCGTCCTGATGCTGATGCAGACCCTGGCACAGGAGCTCGCCCCCCGGGGGATCCGGGTGAACGCCGTCGCGCCCGGCGCGATCCGCACCCCGATCAACACGTCCGCCTGGGACACCCCCGAGGCCGAGGCGGACCTCCTGCGGCTGATCCCCTACCGCCGGGTCGGCGACCCGCGGGACATCGCCGAGGCGGTGACCGTCCTGGCGTCCGACCTGATGGACTACGTCGTCGGCACCACCCTGTACGTCGACGGCGGGATGACCCTCTTCCCCGGCTTCGCCACCGGAGGCTGACCGCACCGTGGAAGACCGCACCGTGGACCACCGCGGGGCCGGCCACCGGCCCGCGTGCCACCGCCTCCGCCACCTCGGACGGCGCGCCGACCGGGCCGGGCGCCCGCCGCGGAGGCCGGTATGAGCACGGCCGCGCACCTCCTCGCGGACACCCCCGCGCAGCTGCTCCCGGCCCGGGAACTGATGGCGTTCACCCTGGCCTCGCACATCACCCTGGTGCCGCTCGGCGTGGCGCTGCCGCTGATCACCCTGCTGATGCACTACCGGGGCCTGCGCCGGGCCGACCCGGTCGCGCTGCTGCTGGCCCGCCGGTGGTCCGCCGTGATGGCCGTCCAGTTCGCCGTCGGGATCGTCACCGGCACGGTGCTGTCCTTCGAGTTCGGGCTGCTCTGGCCCGGCCTGATGGGCCGCTGGGGGGACGTCTTCGGGCTCGGGTTCGGGGTCGAGGCCTGGGCCTTCTTCCTGGAGGCGATCCTGATCGCGATCTACCTGTACGGCTGGCGCCGGCTGAAGCCGTGGACGCACTTCTGGCTCGGCGTACCGCTGCCGCTGGCGGCCCTGATGGGCGCGTTCGGCATCATCGCCGCGAACTCCTGGATGAACACCCCGCAGGGGTTCACCCTGGACGCGAACGGCAGGCCGGTGGACGTCGGCGTCCAACAGGCGATCTTCACACCGATGTTCGGCCCGCAGTACTGGCACTTCGCCGTCGCGATGTTCCTCACGGCGGGCTACGTGGTGGCCGGGGTCTACGCGGTCGGCTGGCTCCGCGGCCGCCGTGACCGCTACCACCGCCTCGGCTTCACCGTGCCGTTCACCGTCGCGGCCGTCCTCACCCCCGTCCAGTTCGTGCTCGGCGACAACATCGCCCGGCAGGTCTTCCAGAAGCAGCCGGTCAAGTTCGCCGCCACCGAGCTGGTCTGGAACACCGGCACCCGGGTGCCCGAGTACCTGTTCGGCCGGCTCCAGGAGGACGGCACCGTCAAGGGCGGCCTCAAGATCCCCCAACTCGACTCCGTCCTTGCCGGGTTCAGTCCCGACACCCAGGTCACCGGGCTCAGCTCGGTGCCGGCCGACTCCCGCCCCACGGCGCTCCAGGCGACCATCGCGCACTGGGCCTTCGACATCATGGCGACCGTCGGCAGCGTCCTGATCCTGCTCGCCCTCTGGTACGCCTGGTGCTGGTGGCGGCGCCGTGACCTCCCGAGGTCCCGCTGGTTCTTCCGCTCCGCGGCCCTCGCCGGCGTCGCCAGCGTGGTGACGGTGGAATGCGGCTGGATCACCACCGAGGTCGGCCGGCAGCCCTGGATCGTCTACGGGAACATGCGGGTCTCCGAGGCGGTGACCCCCACCGGCGCCGCCTCGCTGTGGACCATGTTCGGCATCGTCGTCACCGTCTACGTCCTCGTCTTCGGGGCGTTCCTCACGGTCGTCCTGAAGATGCGCACCCGCTGGCGCCTCGCCGACTCCGGCAGCGGGGCGGCCGCGGCGGACCCGGAGGCCGACACCCCCTACGGCCCGCGTCCGGAGCAGCCCGCCGGCGCGCCGGGCCCGCGGAGCGCCCCGGGCGGCGACCGGTGACCGCGACCGTCGTCGCCTGGATCCTGCTGGTGGCGATCGCCGCCTACGCCGGCGGCGGCGGCGTGGACTACGGCGCCGGATTCTGGGACCTGCTGGCCGGCGGCGCCGAACGCGGCGCCCGCCCGCGCCGGCTGATCGACCACGCCATGGCACCCGTCTGGGAGGTCAACAACGTCTGGCTGGTCTTCGTGCTCGTGGTGATGTGGACCGGCTTCCCGGTGTTCTTCCAGACCGTGTTCACCGCCCTGTGGCTCCCGCTGGCGCTGGCCGCCGTCGGCATGGTCCTGCGCGGCGCCGGCTTCGCGCTGCGCAAGCCCACCCGCCGCCTCGCCGAACGGCGGGTCTACGGCGCCGTCTTCGCCGTCGCCTCGCTGCTCACGCCGTTCTTCCTGGGCACCGCCCTCGGCGGGGTGGCCTCCGGGCGGGTCGCGCCCGGCACCACCGCCTCCGCCGACGCGTGGGCCAACACCACCTCGATCATGGCCGGACTGCTCGCCGTCGCGGCCACCGCCTTCCTGGGCGCGGTGTTCCTCACCGTGGACGCCCGCCGCTTCGGCGCCCACGACCTGGTCGGCTACTTCCGGCTCCGGGCCCGGATCGGCGCCGCCGCCCTGGTCGTCCTCGGCGTGATCGGGCTGACCGTGACCGACCCGCACGCCTCCTACGTCCACCACGGGCTCACCCACGGCGCCGGACTCGTCCTGGGGCTCCTCGCGGCGGCGGCGCTGGCCGTCACCGTGTGGCTGGTCGCCGGCCCGGCCGCCGGGTGGGCCCGCTACACCGCGGTGGCCGTGGTCGTCCTGCTGGTCGCCGCCTGGGGCGCGGCCCAGCGGCCCTACCTGGTGCCCACCTCGCTCACCGTCCAGCAGGCCGCGGGGGCGAGCGCGCCGCTGCGGTGGATGCTGATCGTCGCGGCCGTGTCACTCGTGCTGATCGGCCCGGCGCTGGTCGTGCTGTACCGCCTCGACACGCACGGCGTGCTGGAACCCCTGACCGACGAGGACGTCTCCCGCTGACCGGCCCGCTGCTCGGCCGCCCCCGGGCCGACCGGCGCGACCGACCCGGAGCACGGCACCCGAGGAGCGATCACGATGACGTCGACGCAGATCCTGCTGGGCCTCGCACTGATCACGGCCCTGGCCGTCGGTTCCCAGCTGCTGGCGAGCCTGCTGCGGGTGCCGGCGATCCTCCTGCTGCTGCCGGCCGGGTTCACCGCGGGCGCGCTGACCGACGACGTCAACCCCGAGAAGCTGCTGGGCCCGGCGTTCTCGCCGCTGGTCTCGCTCGCCGTGGCGGTGATCCTCTACGACGCCGGGCTCGGACTGGACCTGCGCCGGCTCACGGGCCACACCCGCAGGGTCGTCGTCCGGCTGATCTGGCTCGGGGCCCTGGTCACCTGGGGGGCGGCGGCGCTGCTCGCCGTCCCCGTCGTCGGCCTGCCGCTGAGCGCGGCGGTGATGCTGGGCGCCATCCTCGTGGTCAGCGGCCCGACCGTGGTGGGGCCGCTGCTCGGCTTCGTCCGCCCGGGCGAACGCCTGCAGCGCATCCTGGTCTGGGAGGGCACGCTGATCGACCCGCTCGGCGGCATCCTCGGGGCACTCGTCTTCCACGCCGTCCTCGCCGGCGAACAGCACGGCCCGGCCGGTCAACTGGGCAAGTTCCTGGGCAGTACGGCGGTCGGCCTGGCAGGCGGCGCCGTCGGGGCGGCGGTGCTGCGGCTGCTGCTGCGCCACCTCGACCTCGGCGAGGTGCTCGGCACCACGGTGCAGCTGGCCGCCGTGGTCTCGGTCGCGGCGCTCTGCGACGCCTTCCGCGACGACACCGGCCTGATCGCCGCCGTCGTGATGGGCCTGGCCCTGGCCAACCTGCCGGGCCTGGACCTCTCGGCCCGTCGGCCCTTCTTCGAGACCCTGGTCTCGCTGACCATCGGCCTGCTGTTCATCACCATCTCGGCCACCGTCACCCCGCAGTCGCTGCGGCACGTGGCGCTGCCCGCCCTCGGCCTGGTCGCCCTCCTCGTCCTGGTGGTCCGGCCCCTGGTGGCGCTGCTCTCCACCGCCCACACCGAGATCTCCTACCCGGAACGCTGGTTCATCGGCTGGATGGCGCCGCGCGGCATCGTCGCCGCGGCCACCGCCTCCACCTTCTCCACCGCCCTGGTCGGGGCCGGCGTCGACGGCGCCCAGGACATCCTCCCGGTCACCTTCGTGGTGATCGTCGCCACCGTCATGGTCTACGGCCTGACCGCCCTCCCCGTCGCCCGCCTCCTGGACGTCCGCCGTTCGGCGCGCTCGCGGCCGCTGCTGGTCGGCGGCGAACCGTGGGTGGTGGAGCTGGGCCGCGCCCTGCGCGCGGCCGGCCTGGACGTGCTCATGTGGGCGGGGTTGGACCGGCAGCGCCGGAGCATCGCCGACGCCGGCCTCGCACTGGCCCCCGGTGAACTGCTCGCCGCCGCCACCGGGGCCGGAGCGGAGCTGGAGGGCATCACCGACGTCCTGCTGCTCACCGACGAGGACGACTTCAACGCGCTCGCGGCGGTGACCCTCAAGGAGACGGTGGAGGGCCCTGTCCACCGCCTGGAGCCGCCCACCCGCAGCCACGGCGTGGTCGCGCCGTACACGGACGGCGCGGCGCTGTTCGGTCCCGGCCTGAACCGGCCGGAGCTGGCCAGCCGGTTCGCGGGGGGTGCCCGGATCATCACCCACCGGGTCGACGGCGCGATCCCGGCCGGGCACGACGTGCTGTTCCTGGTCCGGCCGGACGGGCGGCTCGCCGCCGTCACCGGGTCGGCCGCCCCGCCGCCGGGCCACGGCGACATCGCCGTGCTGCTGACGCCGTCGGCCGGGCCCGCGGGGTAGGCCCCGGCCGGTGCGACGCACGGGTGGGCCCGGGCCCGCCCGTGCCGGGTCAGCCGCGCTGCCGGTCCAGCGCCTGGTCCAGGGTGTTGGCCGCCATGATGAGCGACAGGTGCGTGAACGCCTGGGGGAAGTTGCCGAGTTGCTCGCCGCTCGGCCCGACCTCCTCGGCGAACAGGCCGACGTGGTTGGCGTAGGTGTGCATCTTCTCGAAGGTGTACCGGGCGGGCCGCAGCCGGTTGGCCCGGGCCAGCGCGTCCACGTAGAGGAAGGTGCAGAGGCTGAAGGTGCCCTCGGAGCCGCGCAGGCCGTCGGGGGAGGCGGCCGGGTCGTAGCGGTAGACCAGACTGTCGGACACCAGGGTGCGGTCCATCGCGTCCAGGGTGGTGAGCCAGGACGGGTCCCGGGGGGCCACGAACCCGACGCGGGGCATCAGCAGCAGCGAGGCGTCCAGGACGGGGGCGCCGCCGTAGTGCTGCACGTAGGCCTGCGACTTCTCGTGCCAGCCGCGCTCCATGACCTGCTCCAGGATGGCGTCGCGGGTCCTCGTCCAGCTCTCGGTGTGGGCCGGGCGGCGGAAGTCGGCGGCCAGCCGCAGACCGCGGTCGAAGGCGGCCCAGCACATCACCCGGCTGTAGGTGAAGTCCTGGCGGCCGCCGCGGGTCTCCCAGATGCCCTCGTCCGGCCGGTCCCAGGAGTCGGCCAGCCAGTCCAGCATCCGGGACAGCATCTTCCAGCCCCGGTAGCCGGCCTGGATGGCGATCTCGCGGCCCTCCGAGAGCGCGTACATCGCCTCGCCGTAGATGTCGAGCTGCAGTTGGTCGGAGGCCGCGTTGCCCAGCCGCACGGGCGCGGAACCGCGGTAGCCCTCCAGATGACCGAGGATCTCCTCGGTCAGGATCGGCTCGCCGTCGACCCGGTACATGATCTGGAGCGGTTCACGGTTCCGCGCGGCCCGTTCGGGTGCCTCGCGCACGCGGTCGCCGAGCCAGTGCATGAAGGCGGTGGCCTCCTCGGCGAAGCCGAGGTCGAGCAGCGCCCGCACGGAGAGCGAGCCGTCCCGCACCCAGGTGTAGCGGTAGTCCCAGTTGCGTTCGCCGCCGACCTGTTCGGGCAGGCCCATGGTGGCCGCGGCCACCGGCGCTCCGGTGGGGGCGTACGTCAGCAGCTTGAGGGTGATCGCGGAGCGGTTCACCATGTCGGGCCAGCGGCCCCGGTAGTTGGAGCCGTGCACCCAGTGCTGCCAGAACTCGGCGGCGTCCCAGAGGCCCTGGGTGATCCCGTCGAGGGTGGGCGGCGGCGGTGCCTCACCGCCGGGGTCGCAGACGGTGAGGACGACGGCCGCCGCCTCGCCGACGTTCAGCGTCACGGAGCCCCGCAGGTCGTCGCCGTCCCGCTCCACGGGGAAGGTGCTCCGGACGTAGGCACTGACGCCCGGGGCCCGGAAGACGGCGAGGTCGGGCCGCAGGTCGAGGTCGTGGTCGGCCCGGCCGTAGTCGAACCGCGGGCGGCACTCCATGTCGAAGCGGACGGTGCCCCGGACGGTCCGGACCGTCCGGACGACGGTGTGCCGGTCGGTCGGGGTGCCGCCGGTGTTCGGTGGCATCCAGTCGATCAGCTCGCCCACCCCGTCGGGCGACATGAACCGGGTCACCAGGAGCGCCGTGTCCGGGTAGTACAGCTGTTTGCAGGCCACGTCCGGGTCGCTCGGCGCGAGCCGGAAGTAGCCGCCGCGGTCGTGGTCCAGCAGGGCCGCGAAGATGCTGGGGGAGTCGAAGCGCGGAGCGGCGAACCAGTCCACGACGCCCTGCGAGGTCACCAGTGCGGCGGTCTGCAGGTCGCCGATGAGGCCGTGCTCGGCGATGGGCGGGTAGCGATCCATGGGAGTCCCCGGGTCGGAATGGTCCTTCGCCCCCACTATCGACCCGGGGTGCCGGATTCGCCCGTTCGGGCGGCGGGGGCGGCGGGGCGGTACCCCGGCGGCCAGGGGCCCGCTGCGGAGCGTTGCCGCCGTGGAACGGTCCGGATGCGGGATCCTGCCAGGGTCGGCGGCCGGTCGGGACGCCGGATCCCGTGGAGGTGCAGGGGTGGACATGCTCCATGTCCGGATGGTGAGCCCGCCGGACCTCACCGACCGGATCGTCGCGCTCCTCACCGGCGATCCCGCCGTGCTCAACCTGATCGTGCAACCGGGCCGGGCGCGCCACCCGGACGGCGACGCGATCGTCTGCGACGTGCTGACCGGGGCGGCGAACGACGTGCTGCGGGCCCTGCGCGCGGTGCACCTGGACCGCCGGGGCTCCATCGTCATCGAGCCGGTGGACATGGCCTTCGTCGGCGGCGCGGCCGAGGCCGGGGCGCGCGGGCTCGGCGCCCTCGCGCACGTGCCCGTCTGGGACGAGGTGGAGGCGCGGATCCGGGCGGTCGGGACGTACGCGCCCAGCTTCTACCTCTACCTGGTCGTGGCCGGCCTCATCGGCGCGGTCGGGATCGTCACCAACTCCCAGATCCTCATCGTCGCGGCCATGGTGGTCGGCCCCGAGTACGGGGCGATCGTGGGCGTCGCGCTGGGCATCGACCAGCGGGACGGCCGGCGGATCCGGACGGGCCTGACCGCCCTCTGCGCGGGCTTCCTCCTGGCCATCGCCGTCACCTTCGTCTTCGCCCTGCTGATCCGCGGTCTCGGCCTGGAGTCGGCGGCGTTCCGCGAGGGCGTGCGGCCGGTCTCCGAGCTGATCGACACCCCGGACTTCTTCTCGTTCGCCGTGGCGGCGCTGGCCGGTGTGGTCGGCATCGTCTCGCTCACCGAGGCGCGGACGAGTGCCCTGCTGGGCGTCTTCATCTCGGTCACCACGATTCCGGCGGCGGCGGACATCGCGGTGTCCGTCGCCTTCGCCGCCTGGCGGTCGGCCTGGGGGTCGCTCCTCCAACTGCTGGTCAACATCGTGGTGTTGATCGTGGTGGGGACGGTCACGCTCCGCGCGCAGCGGGAGATCTGGCGCCGGGTCGGCCGCCGCGGGGCTGGCGCCCCGGTGGCCGGGGCCGGCGGGTGAGGAGCCGGGCGGGCTGCCCGGCCGGCGGGGTCCGGCGGCGCGGACGACGGCCCTGTGGTCGTCGTCACGGGTACCCCGCCGCCGCCCGGGTACCCCCGGGGGTATATTTGCCGGTATCCGGCCGACGGGCCCGCCCCGGCGCCCGCATCCGGCCACCCGCCCCCACAGACCTCGGAGAGACGACATGGACCAGGACGACCTCGGCATCACCGTCACGCTCGACGCCCCCTTCGCGGAGACCGTCGACCGCGTGCGCGCGGCCCTCGCGGAACAGGGCTTCGGCGTCCTGACCGAGATCGACGTACGGGCCACCCTGCGGGCCAAGCTCGGCGAGGAACTGGAGGACTACCTCATCCTGGGTGCCTGCAACCCGCCGCTGGCCCACCGGGCGCTCGAAGCGGACCGCCGGATCGGCCTGCTGCTGCCCTGCAACGTCGTCGTCCGCCGTGCGGACGGCAGGTCCGTGGTCGAGGCGATGGACCCGGATCTGATGGTCCGCTTCACGGGGCGGCCCGAGCTCGCGGCGGTGGCCGCCGAGGCCGGTACCCGGTTGCGCGCGGCGCTCGCCGCGCTCCGGGACTGACCAACGCCCTCCGGGACTGACCAACGCCCTCCGGGACTGACCAACGCCCTCCGGGACTGACCAACGCCCTCCGGGGCCGACCAGCCCCTCCCGGGACCGTCCAGCCCCTCCCGGGGCCCGCCCCGCTCCCACTCTCGGCGCGGCCAGGACCTCGGCTGCCCTCCGCTATACCCCCCTCCGTATTTCAGCCGGGCCGGGCCGAACCCGACCCACCCCCGCTCGTTCTGCCCAGGAGCCACCGTGAACCGCCCCGCCGCCCTGACCGACCACTCCGCCGCCCCGCCCGACAGCCCTCCCGCCCCGCCCGCCGGGCCACCGGCCCGCCCCGGTCTGCTCGGCCGCCTCGGGGTCTGGTCGGTCCGGCACTTCAAGGCCGTCCTGGCCGGCTGGCTGGTGATCGTCGCAGGCCTCGGCGCGTTCGCCCCGCAGGCGACCACCGCCCTGTCCGGAGCCGGCTGGCAGGCCAACGGCTCGGACTCGGTGCAGGTGCGGCAGCTGGCCCAGCGGCACTTCGCCGGCAACGCCTCCTCCGCGCTGCAGATCGTGGTGAGCGCCGACCGCCCGGTCTCCGACCCGGCGGTGCAGCGGGTCCTCGGCGCGGCCGGCGCCCTCGCCGCCGCCGATCCGAGGGTCTCCGAGGTCGTCGCCCCGCAGCCCGGCGCCACCCTCAGCGAGGACGGCCGCACCGCGATCCTGCTGGCCGGCGCCAAGGCCGACCCGGACGAGATGGTCCGCGCCGCCGACGACCTGAAGGGCCCGCTCGCCGCGCTCTCCGGTGACGGCATCGAGGTCCACGCCACCGGGGCCTCCGTGCTGTGGAGCGACTTCAACACCGCCAACCACGACGCGATGATGAAGTCCGAGATCATGTCCTGGCCGGTCACCCTGGCCATCCTGGTGCTGGCCTTCGGGTCGCTGGTCGCGGCCGGACTCCCCCTGCTGCTCACCCTCGCGGGCCTGGCCGCCTCGGCCGGCTCGCTGGTCCTGATCAGCCACCTGTTCCCGGTCTCCGTCTGGGCGATGAACTTCGCGATGATGTTCGCCCTCGCCCTGGGCATCGACTACGCCCTGTTCCTGGTGGTCCGCTTCCGGGCCGCCCGCGCGGGCCGGGCCGCCACCGGCGGTTCCCGGGACAGTGCCGCGGCGGTGGCCGAGACCATGGACACCGCCGGCAAGGCCGTCCTGCTCTCCGGCGCCACCGTGCTGGTCAGCCTCTCCGCCGTGCTGCTGGTGCCCGCTCCGGCGTTCCGGTCGATGGCCGGCGGCATCATGCTCGCCGTCCTGTTCGTCCTCGCCGCCACGCTCACCCTGCTGCCCGCCGTCCTCGGCAGGCTCGGCCACCGCGTCGACGCGGTGGCCCTGCCGCGGGCGAAGTCCGGCGGGACCGGCTCGGCCCGGTTCGCCGCCTGGGGTGAGCGCCTCTGGGCCCACCCCGTCCGCTACGGGGCCGTCGCCCTGGCCGTGCTGCTGGCGCTGGCCGCGCCGGTGATCGGCCTGCGGACCGCGATGCCCTCGATCACCGTCGTCCCCGGAGACGACAGCTCCCGCGCCGGGTACGCCGCCGTCCAGCGGGCCTTCGGCCCCGGCGCGCCCGGCACCCTGCAGATCCTCACCCCGACCGGCCAGGCCGAGGCGGTCGGCGCGCGGCTCGCCGGGACCCAGGGGATCGCCGGCGTGCTGCCCGCCCAGGCCGCCGCCGACGGCTCCGGCTGGTCGATGATCCAGGCCGTTCCCACCGTCGACCCCTCCGATCCGGAGCTGGGCCGCACCGTGGACACCCTGCGCGCCGAACTCCCGGCCGACACCCTGGTGGGCGGCGCGGCGGTGGAGAACCTCGACCTGCAGCACCTGCTCACCGAGCGGACCCCGTTGGTCATCGGGGTGGTGATGGTGCTGGGCTTCCTGCTGCTGCTGGTCGCCCTGCGCGCCCCGCTGATCTCCGCGCTGGGCACGCTGGCCAGCCTGCTCTCCACCGGTGCGGCCTTCGGGGTCGCCCGGCTGGTCTTCCAGGACGGTCACGGCGCCGGCCTGCTCGGCTTCCGGTCACAGGGGTTCCTGGACGGGTGGGCACCGGTGTTCTTCTTCGCGATGATCTTCGCGATCGCGATGGACTACACGGTGTTCCTGCTCGCCTCCGCCAAGGAGCACTACGAACGCTCCGGGGACCCGCGCGAGGCCATGGTCGGCGCACTCGCCCACTCGGGCCGGGTCGTCCTCTCGGCCGCCGCCGTGATGGTCGCCGTCTTCTTCACCTTCGCCCTGTCCGGGCCGCTGCCCCCGAAGGAGATGGGCGTCGTGCTCGGCGTCGCCGTGATGCTCGACGCGGCCCTGGTCCGCCTGGTCCTGCTGCCGGTGCTGCTCCGTCTGACCGGCCGCGCGGCCTGGCACACCCCCGCCCGGCTGGACAAGGTCCTCCCGAGGATCCCGTTCTCCCACGGGTGACACACCGTCGGGGGGGGGGGGGGGGGGGGCGCCCCCCCCCCCCCCGGGGCGGCCCCCGGGACCGGGGGCGCCGAGCGCGGCGGCGCCCCGGACGGGG
>NZ_JBHYYB010000082.1:0-41384 GCF_042752535.1 Kitasatospora sp. NPDC059327
GCCCGGCGCCGTGCTCGCCGGTCACCCGGGTGACCGGCGAGCACGGCGCCGGGCTCGTGCTCGCGCGGTCACCGATCGGCCAGGCCCTCGGCCATGCTCCGCAGGAACGCCCGCACCTCCGGCACGGAGACGCTCGCCAGGTCCGCCGGCCGCAGGACGACCCGCAGCTCCCGGCAGACCGCGCCCTCCCGGGACCGCGCGACGAAGGACATCAGGATCAGCCGCAGCAGGCTGTCCTGGTCCAAGTGGTCCATCCGGGCGAGCCCCGACCCCACCAGCGGCATCGCCACGGAGTCGGTCCGGGCCCGCCGGTCGACCGCGTCCCAGAGCCGGTTGAGGCAGAACCAGAGGTCCTCCACGCCGGAGGACGCCACCAGGTCGAGGCCGAGGCGGCTGTAGGCGGTGGCGAAGACCAGCCGGGGCGGGGCGCCGAGGACGGCCACGGTGCCGAGAGGGTAGCGGTCGAGTTTGCCGAGCGGTTTGTCCGCCCGGACTTCGCGCGACCGCGGCGCGACCGGGGCCAGGGCGGCGCAGAGTTCGGCATCCAGCCGGCGTACGTCCCCGTCGTAGCGTCGCCGCAGCAACTGGGCCTGCACACTGCCCTCGTTGATCAGCCGGCCGTCCTCCGGGGCGGTGTCGAAGGTGTCGCAGAAACCGACCACGAGGTGGCCCGGGGCGGTGAAGAGGTCGCCCGCCTCCACCACCACGGTCAGGTCGGGCCGCCGGAACTCCTGGCGCACCACCGGGACCGGGCGCGACCGGTACGCCCCCCAGAGCACGCAGATCCCGGCGGAGCCGACGGTGACCCAGCCGGGCGCGGGCAGCCCGTGGGGGAAGAGCGGTCCGGCGAGCTGGCCGGCCACCGCCACCCCGCCGAAGGCGGTCGCGGTGCTGCGCAGGAACGCCGCCGCGGTACGCCGGGACACCCGGGACGTGCCCGGCAGTCGGCCGATCATGCGACATGCCAGTCATCAACCAGCCTGGCCGGTAGGGTGGTTGCTATCCTGCTCGGTGCTTCGAGCGAGGCGGTTCCCGGCCGGGGCCGGGGCAGGTGGGGGGTCCGATGGCGGGTGTCCGCGTGAGCGTGCTGGGGCCGGTGAGGGTGGAGGCCGACGGGATTCCGGTCCCGCTCACCCCACTGACCAGGCGGCTGCTGGTCCGACTGGTGGCGGCGGACGGTGAGGCGGTGCCGGTCCGGCAGCTGCGCCGGGACGTCTGGGGCCGGGAGGCCGACTTCCCGGGCCAGGGCGCGCGGGGGCGCAACGAGGTGCAGAAGCGTGTGGTCGAGCTCAGACGCGCGATCGGCGGCGGCGACCTGGCGTCCGGCGCGCGGGTCCTCCACACCGAGCAGCTGCCCACGGCCCGGGGTCCGGAGACCGCCTACCGGCTCAACCTCGCGCCGGCGGAGCTCGACTGTGCCCGCTTCGCCGAGCTGGTCAACGAGTCCTTCCAGGTCGGGCCGGTGATGGCGGCATGGCGTCTGGAGGAGGCACTGGGGATGGTCCGGGGCAGGCCGCTGGCGGAGGCCGTCGGCGAGGCGTTCGCCGAACCGCTGATCCGCCGGCTGACCGGCCTCCAGGACACCGCCCGCCGGGAGCTGATCTCCTGTCGGGTCCGGCTCGGCAGACCGGAGCTCGCGCTGCCGGTCGCCGAGGCGGCGGTCCGGGAACGCCCGGACGACCCCTCCTGGGCCTCCGAACTCGGGCGGCTGCGCGCCGGGTTGCGCGGCCGCTGGGACAACGAGCTGCTGCGCACCGCGCTGCCCGACCGGGCGATCGAGATCGTGGTGGTCTGCGGCGACCTGTTCGACCAGGAGGACGCCAACCTCGTGGCGGGCTTCACCGACACCTTCGACACCGAGATCGACCAGGACCTGGTGATCAGCTGTTCGAGCGTTCAGGGGCAGCTGGTGGAGCGACTGTTCGACGGCCGCTGCGACCTGTTGGACGCCGAGCTGGAACGGGCGCTGCGCCCGGTGCCGGTGGTCGACCGGGAGCGGAGCCGGGACAAGCCCCGCGGGCGCCGGCTGCGCTATCCGATCGGCACGACGGTGGCGGTTCCGATCGGACGGCGGCAGGTCTTCGCCACCGCCTACAGCCGGCTGGACAACGACATGGTGGCCCGGTCGTGCCCGGAGTACCTCGCGGTGGCCCTGGACCGGCTCTGGGCGGCGGTGGCCCGGCAGGGGCGCTACCGTCCGGTCGCGGTGCCGATGCTCGGATCCGGCCTCGCCCGGATCGTGGACCTCGACCGTGGGCGGCTCGCCAGGCTGATCGTGGAGTCCTTCGTCCGGGCCTGCCTGGACGGCACCCCGGTCGCGCCCGAACTGCGGCTCGTGGTGCACCCGGACGATCTGCGCCGCACGGACCTGCTGGAGCTGGAGCGCTTCCTCCAGGAGGCCCCGCACCGGAGGGGCTGACGGCCGGGCCGCTACGACGACGGCCCGAGCCCGGCACCTCCGCATGGTTCTCCTCCCGCCGTGGTGGGCGCGCGCGGTCCGCGCGGTCCGCCCACCTCCGCTGGACAGCACACCAGTCCGGGCGCTTCCGGTGAAAGGCACCGCTCCTTCCGGCCCGCTTCCGACCGGGCCGAGCGGAGCGACCGGGCCCCGCAGCCGTCATGCGCTCCACCCTCGCCGCCCACACCTGCCGCAGGATCCCCGGCGCCGTCGGCCTCGCCCACCGTGCATCGCGCATCCGCACGGTCTGAGCCCCAGCCCGCGACCGGCGCGGCTCGACTCGGGGGTTCGGCCCGGGAGGGGCGGCAGGGTCGACCGCCCCCGGTCGACCGCCCCGGCCGACCGAACGCCGAGGGCATCCCGTGCCCACCGCCGGCGGGTCGCCCGTCACCCCCACCGCCCCACGAACGCCCTGGCCCCGAGCAGCACTTCGCCCTGCGTCGCGAGGTGGTGGCCGGCGCCCGAGCGGGGCCGGACACCGCCGTCTCGAAAGCGGCGGTGGCCGAGATCGCCGCTCCGCCGGGGCGGCTTCAGACCGGCGAACCGACGCCCGGTCCGTCCGGCGCGCGCAGAGCGGTCGTTGCCCCGGAGAGCTGGGGCAGTGACCGGAGAGCACCGGTGGCGGCGCGGGAGCTGGTGCCGTGACAGGCCCGGGCGGGGGTGAGGACGGGCCACCCGGAGAGCGCCCCGGGTGTGACATCGGCCACATCGGCCCCCGCCGGGCCGTGGCCAACTGGCGCCCGCATGGGGCGAATCCCCAGCTCATCGGCGCGATGCGCGGTCCTCGGCGAGCCGGGGCCGGTCGAATGACTTGGCGACCGGGGGAGCGGAGAGCCTAGCCTGCCCGCCATGTCCCAGAACACGAACACCCCCGGTTTCCCCGGGCAGCCGGCCGCTCCGGCCGGCGACTCCGCCAAGGTGCAGCGTCAGGTGCAGCGGCAGGCGGGCGTCGGACCGGTCTCCGGTGGCGGCGGCACCCTCTTCTCCGAGCCCGTCCTGGTGGTGAACCAGAAGGCCAAGCTGATCGAGCTGACCAACGAGTACGCGGTCTTCGACCAGCAGGGGGCCGCGCTGGGCTCGGTGGTCCAGGTCGGTCAGAGCGCGCTGCGCAAGGTGATCCGGCTGCTCACCTCGCTCGACCAGTACCTGACCCACAAGCTGGAGATCCGTGACGCGCAGGGCGTTCCGGTGCTGCTGCTGACCCGGCCGGCGAAGTTCATCAAGTCGCGGGTGGTCGTGCAGCGTCCGGACGGTCAGGAGGTCGGTCAGATCGTTCAGCAGAACGCCATCGGGAAGATCAATTTCGCGATGGAGGTCGGCGGGAAGAAGATCGGCGCCGTCAAGGCCGAGAACTGGCGGGCCTGGAACTTCTCCATCGTCGACGAGACGGACACCGAGGTCGCCCGGATCACCAAGACCTGGGAGGGCCTGGCGAAGACCATGTTCACCACGGCCGACAACTACGTGCTCCAGATCCACCGCCCGCTCGCCGACCCGCTGCTCAGCCTCGTCGTGGCGACCGCGCTGACCGTGGACACCGCGCTGAAGCAGGACGCTCGCGGCCTCGGCTAGCGATGGGGCGACCGGACGGGCTCCGGGGCCGAACTGCCGTACCGGCTCCACCGTGTGACGGTCTGACGAACAGCCGCGGCCCGGCTCCTCCTCGGTGGGGCGCCGGGCCGCGGTCATGCGGTTCAGAGCCGGCGGAGCGCACCTTCGGCGCGCAGGTCGGCGAGGGTGGGGTAGCCGTCGACGGCCATGATCAGGTCGGCCTCGGCGAGCAGCGAGCGCAGCACGTGCACGATGCCGTCGGTGCCGCCGACCGCCAGGCCGTAGGCGTACGGGCGGCCGACCCCGACCGCGTCGGCGCCGAGGGCGAGCGCCTTGACCACGTCGGCGCCGGTGCGGATGCCGGAGTCGAACAGGACCGGCAGGCCGTCGGCGGCCTCGACCACGCCGGGCAGGGCGTCGAGGGCGGGCAGCCCGCCGTTGGCCTGGCGGCCGCCGTGGTTGGAGCAGTAGACGCCGTCCACGCCGCCGTCCTTGGCCCGGCGGACGTCCTCCGGGGCGCAGATGCCCTTGAGGATGATCGGGAGGTCGGTGATCGACCGCAGCCAGGGCAGGTCGTCCCAGGTCAGCGGGTTTCCGAAGATGCCGATCCATTCACGGACGACGGCCGCGAGGTCCTCCTCGGGGGCCTTCGCGAGGCGGGCGCGGAAGACCGGGTCGGAGGTGTAGTTGGCCAGCGCGTGGCCGCGCAGCTGCGGGAAGTTGCCCGTGCTGAGGTCGCGCGGGCGCCAGCCGGTGAGCCAGGTGTCCAGGGTGATCACGATGCCGTGGAAGCCGGCGGCCTCCGCGCGGTGCACCAGGCTCTCCGCGAGCGCCCGGTCGGTCGGGGTGTAGAGCTGGAAGAAGCCGGGGGTGGCGCCGAATTCGGCGGCGACCTGCTCCATCGGGTCGACGGTCAGGGTGGAGGCGATCATCGGCACTCCGCTGCGTGCGGCGGCGCGGGCGGTGGCCAGATCGCCGTGGCCGTCCTGCGCGCACAGCCCGATCACCCCGACCGGGGCCATGAACAGGGGCGACGGCAGCCTCAGCCCGAACAGGTCGACCGACAGGTCCCGTCGGGCGGCGCCGACCATCATCCGCGGCATCAGGCCATAGCGTTCGAAGGCGGTGACGTTCGCCCGCTGAGTGGATTCGTCCCCGGCCCCGCCGGCCACGTAGGACAGCACCGACGGCGGCAGCGCGGCCTGGGCGCGGGCCTCCAGCTCGGTGAAGGTCATCGGCATCGTCGGCACCACGCCCGACAGTCCGTGGAAGTAGATCTCGTTCTGGAAGTCCCCGAACTGCCCCTGGGAGTTCACGTTCATCACACGTCTCCGTTCGTCTGCCGGCGGCCGGCCCGGGGGTGGCCCCCGGGTGCCGGGATCGCCACCGTTGACCAGATGCCCCGGATGGTCAACGGTCCCGACCGCCCGTACGGCGTCCACGGTCCGACGAGGAGAACCTCGGCACCTCCTTCGCCGCGCCGGACGCGTTCGCCACCGGCCACGGCCGGACCTGGTGGGACCCGCCGAGCACGCCGCCTCTTCGGCGACCTGCGCCACGCGGCGCCGGTCTCCCGCAACTCGGCCGACGCCGCGCCGGCGCGGGCCGCGAGCATGGTCTGGATCACGTTCCGCCGCGACGGCGAGCCCGACGTCCCCGGCGTCGGCCGCCGGCCCGCCTACGTCGAGGCGCGGCGGGACACGGCGGGACACCCTGCTGTTCGGCGCCCCGACCCGTGTGGTCACCGACCCGTTCGCCGCCCGCCGCGCGGTCTGGGCCGCCGCCCGGCGCTGAGCGCGCCACCGGACGCGAGGACGGCCGTCGTCGGCCGGGCCGCGCCCGCCGCCGAGGCGGCCCGGCTGCTCGGGGTGCCCGGGGTGCTCGGGGTACTGGGGGCGCTCCGGGCCGGCTGACCCGGTCGTCGGGACGGGGCCGCCGACCGGGCCGGGGGCGCAGGCGCAGGTCAGGGGCGGGGCGGTGGCGAGCGGCGGACCTGGTGACCACGAGAATGGTGCGGACAGTCCCCCGGAAGTACAGAGAAAGCGAACCCCCACATGGATCTCGGCGTGCGCTGGAAGCTGCACGGTGACGGGCGTACGCCCGCACCGGGAGCGGTCGTCCGCCCCGACGAACGACTCTCCTGGCCCCGGACGGCGGGGCTCGGTGCCCAGCACGTGGTGGCCATGTTCGGTGCGAGCTTCGTGGCGCCCGTGCTGATGGGGCTCGACCCCAACCTGGCGATCATGATGTCCGGCGTCGCGACCGTCATCTTCCTGCTGGCGACCCGCGGCAGGGTGCCCAGCTACCTCGGCTGCTCGCTGTCGTTCGTCGGCGTGGCCGCGGTGATCCGGGCCCAGGGCGGCACCAGCGCGACGGTCACCGGCGCCGTGTTCGTGGTGGGCGTGGCCCTGTTCCTGGTGGGGCTGGCGGTCCAGCGGTTCGGGGCGCGGATCATCCACGCCGCGATGCCGCCGATCGTCACCGGCGCCGTCGTGATGCTGATCGGCTTCAACCTCGCGCCCGTCACCGCCTCGACCTACTGGCCGCAGGACCAGTGGACGGCACTGCTGGTGATGCTGTTCACCGGGCTGGCCGTGGTGTGTCTGCGCGGCTTCTGGTCCCGTGTGGCGATCTTCCTCGGGCTGCTCTTCGGCTACGGGATCTCCTGGCTGTTCGACCGGGTCTTCGGGAAGATCCACTCGATGGACGCCGCCGGACACCTCACCGACCACTGGCGGCTGGACCTGTCGGGCGTCGGGCAGGCGGACTGGGTCGGCCTGCCCGCCTTCCACGGCCCGTCCTTCCAGTGGTCCGCGATCCTGGTGGCCCTGCCCGTGGTGATCGCGCTGGTCGCGGAGAACGCCGGGCACGTCAAGGCCGTGGGGGAGATGACCGGTCAGACGCTCGACGACAAGCTCGGCACCGCGATCTCCGCGGACGGCGTCGGCTCGATGCTCTCGACCGCGCTCGGCGGCCCGCCGAACACCACGTACTCGGAGAACATCGGCGTCATGGCCGCCACCCGGGTGTACTCCACCGCCGCCTACTGGGCCGCGGCCTGCTTCGCGCTGCTGTTCGGCATCTGCCCGAAGTTCGGCGCGGTGGTGGCCGCGATCCCCGGCGGGGTGCTGGGCGGCATCACCGTCATCCTGTACGGCATGATCGGCCTGCTCGGCGCGCAGATCTGGACCACGGCCCGGGTGGACCTGCGCAATCCGCTGAACCTGGTGCCGGCCGCCGCGGGCATCATCATCGGCATCGGCAACGTGACGATGAAGTTCACCGACACCTTCAGCCTCAGCGGCATCGCGCTGGGCACCCTGGTCGTCATCACCGGGTACCACGTGCTGCGGGCGCTGGCCCCCGCGCACCTCAAGACCCAGGAACCGCTGCTGGACGAGGGCACCTCCTCCTACGACGCCGGTGCCGGGGACTCGGGGGAGGCGGGCACCGGGGACGCGGAGGGCGTCCGGTAGCGGTCGCCCGGGGGCGTCGTCACCGCCCCGCAGGGCCGCTCCGGTGCCCGCGACCGACCGACAGTCTGCCCGAAAGGGCCACTGTCGGTCGGTCCGCTTGGTCCACGGGCCGTCAGGTGGTCGAATCGCTGGATCCGTCCGGGCCGATCCGCCGGGACGGCGTCCGTGCCGGCCACGAACCCCTCGGGAGAGGCATGTCCCTTCTGTCCCAGCACCGCAGGACCGCCGTCGGTGTGGTGGCGCTCACCGCGCTCGCGATCTCCTGGGGTTCGGCCGCCACCGGCAGCTCCGCCGCCGCGGCGGGCAAGGTCCTGTGGACCCCGAGCACCGCCAAGGGGCCGTCCTCGTTCGCCGCCGTCCAGTGCGCGGCGGGTGACTTCGGGGTAGTCAAGGACTCCGCCAAGGGCAGTGTGTGGCGGGCGTTCCAGGCCGCGGGCGAGGAGCGCTGCGAGACGCTCGGCCCCGACCTGAAGGAGGGCGACACCTTCTACCTCGGCTGGTCGTCCAAGGTGGACATCGAGGACACGAACAGCCGCTACGTCTTCCAGCTCAAGTGCTCGCCGAGCACCGACACGGCGAACCACCCGATCGAGATCGACGCGACGACCGGGCGCATCCGCCTCCAGGAGTGGGACACCGAGCACGTCGCGCACCAGCTGTGGACCGCGCCGACCGCCAACAACCAGTGGCACTCCTACGCGCTGAAGATCCGCCTGGGCCGCACCGACGGCACCATCGACTTCTGGTTCGACGGCGTGAAGCAGTCCTTCACCACCGGCTCGGGCACCTTCATGGGCACCACCTGGGACGGCGACCGCGACTACCTCAAGTGGGGCTCCTACCACCCCTCCACGGGCGACGCGACGAACACCTTCACCAGCCCGGTCATGGCGACCACCCTGGCGGCGGCCACCGCCGGTTCGTAGCGGTCCGGCAGCGGCGGGGCCGGTCCCGGCCCGCCCGCCCGAGCGGGCGGGCGGCACCACCACCGGTGGCCGCGGCGCACCCCCACCCGGCCGCCGGCCGGGGGGATTGTCAAGCCCGCACCGGAGCCCTTCGTTCCGCAGTAGCCTCGGCGTCGGCAACGACGTTCGTACGACGGCGCATTGGGGGCGAAGGTGACCGATGGGGGGACCGGGGACGGGGGTGACGGCGGATCCGGCCGGGACGGCTGTCCGTTGCACGAACGCGAGGCCGAGATCCGGTCGGCCGGACGGGCGGTCGAGGCACTGACCCGGCCCGCCGGAGCCGGAACCGGGGAACTGCTGCTCTACACCGGCGCGGCCGGCCTGGGCAAGACCGCGGTGCTGGCCGAGGTGCGGCGGGAGGCGAAACGCGCGGGGTGCACGGTGCTGTTCGCCCGTGGCGGGGAGCGGCAGCGCCACGAGCCGTTCCGCGTGGTGCGCCAACTGGTGCAGCCGGTGCTGGCGGCCCTGTCCCCGGAGGAGCGGGTGCAGGCCTTCGGCCCCTGGGAGGACATCGTCGGCCCGGCCGTCGGGCTGCTGCCGCCCGGCGGGCAGCTCGACCCGCAGGGCGTCCGGGACGGGCTGGACTTCGTGCTCACCCACCTCGTGCGGCGGCACTCACCGGTGGCCGTGATCGTCGACGACCTGCACTGGGCCGATCCGGAGTCGCTCGGCTGGCTGGCGGGCTTCGCGGTGCGCGCACGAGAGCTGCCGGTCCTGCTGGTGCTCGCCTGCCGCGACGAGTTCCCCGACGACGCCCTGGCGCTCCAGCACGGCCTCGTCGGCCGGGCCGACCGGCGGCACGACCTGCGCCCGCTCCAGCCGGCCTCGGTCGCGCACCTGGTCCGCGCGGCGCTGGGCACGCGGGCGGAGGACGCCTTCTGCCGGCACGTCTGGGCGGTCACCGGCGGGAACCCGTACGAGACCACCGCCCTGTTGCGGGAGGTGCTCGACCAGCGGCTCGACCCGGTCGAGGAGAATGCCGGACAGCTACGCGAACTCGCCACCGAC
Organism: Kitasatospora sp. NPDC059327; assembly: GCF_042752535.1. Classification (NCBI taxonomy): domain Bacteria; kingdom Bacillati; phylum Actinomycetota; class Actinomycetes; order Kitasatosporales; family Streptomycetaceae; genus Kitasatospora; species Kitasatospora sp. NPDC059327. Next base: position 9,462 of record NZ_JBHYYB010000082.1, read on the forward strand.
GCACGTGGCATGACGCTCCGTCACTGGCTGGGCAAGCTCGGCCCGACGACCCTGCGGTTCGCCTGGTCCGCGTCCATGCTCGGCACCGACATCCGCCCGGACCTCGCCGCCGTCATCTGCGCCCAGGGCCCGGAAGCGGCCGCCCAGTCGATCAGGGAGCTGCGCCGGCACGGGGTGCTGACCAGGACGTCGGGAGGCCGGCTGGAGTTCGTCCACCCGCTGATCGCCACCTCCGTCTACCAGTCGATGCCGCCCGGCATCCGGACCGGGATGCACGGCGTCGCCGCCGTCGAGACCGAGAACGCCGGCCTCGGCCTGCTGACAGCGTCCCGGCACCTGCTGGAGACCCTGCCCGAGGGCAGCGGCGAGACCGTCGGCAAGTTGCGCCGGGCCGCCCGCGAACACCTGGCGATCGGGGCGCCCGAGGCGGCCCAGCGCTGCCTGCGCCGCGCCATCAGCGAACCGCCCGCCGACGAGGACCGGGCCGCGGTGCTCTACGAACTCGGCTGCTCCGCGCTGCTCACCGACCCGGCGACCACCGTCAACCAGCTGCGCCTGGCACTCGCGGACCCGTACGGGCCGGGCCCCGAGCTCCGGGTGGACGCGACCTTCCGGCTCGCCCAGGCCCTCGCCCACAGCAACCGGGTCGGCGAGGCCGCCGCGGTGTGCGCCGAGGAGGCCGCGCGCACCGAGCGCGGCCCGGGGCGGCTGCGCCTGGAGGTGGCCCACTTCATGTTCGCCGCGTTCCAGTCCGAGGACGCGGACGGGCCGGGCCGCTCGCGGCGGCTCGCGGAGTTCGCCCGGATGCTCGACATGATCGGGCTGGCCTTCACCGACGCCGACGCCGGTGTCGCCGCGGGCCGGGGGACGGGCGGCGGGCCGACCCCGGACGAGGTCCTGTTCGAACGCGACGGCCTGGCCCACGCGGTGGCCGTGCTGCGCTGCTGGGACCTCACGCTGCGCGGTGCCGACCGGGCGGAGGCGATCGCACTGGCCGAGTCCGCGCTGCCGGGCGGCCGGCTGCCCCGCGGCCTCGGCTGGACCAACACCACCTGGGGCTTCGAGCTGCCCGGGATCCTCGGCATCAGCTACCTCTACGCGGACCGGGTCGACCGCGCCGAGGAGCTCTTCACCGAGGCCGTCCGGGCGTACGAGGTGGCCGGGTGGAGCGGTGGCCACCTCGGCTTCGCCCACCTGCTGACCGGCATGCTCCGGTTCCGCTGCGGCGCCCTGGCGGAGGCGGAGGACCACCTGCGCAGGGCCCTGCGGATCGCCGAACGGATCGGCCCGGACGTGCCGTTGCACTGGGACGCGGTCGGAGCGCTGGCCGAGACCCTCGCCGCGCGCGGGCAACTCGCCGAGGCCCTGGAGCTGACCCGGACGCACACCTTCGGCCCGCCGTACCCGACGGTGATGGTGCTGCCGGACGCGCCGACGCTGTACGGCCGCCTGCTGCTGGCCCGGGGCGACGCGCCCGGCGCGGCCGAGACGCTGACCGCCGCCGGCGCGGCCCTGGACGCGCGCGGCTGGCGCAACACGGTGTGGGCGCCGTGGCTCGGGCACCTTGCGCGCGCTGTCGCCCCCGACCAGCCGGACCGGGCCAGGGACCTGGCCGGGGAGGCCGTCCGCCGGGCCCGGGAGTCCGGGACGGACTCGGCCGTCGGCAGCGCCCTGCGGCTCTGCGCGGCGGTGCACGAGCGGCCGCGCGCCGCCGAACTGCTCACGGAGGCGGTCCAGTACCTGGAGCGGTCACCAGCTCGCTACGAGCACGCGCTCGCCCTGGTGGACCTGGGGACGGTGCTGGGCACCGCGCCCACCGCCCGCGCGACCCTGACCCGGGGACTGGAGCTGGCCACCCACTGCGGCGCGGAGGCCCTGGCCACCCGGGCCGGGGAGCTCCTGCGGACGGGCGCGGCGGGCTGAGGCGGTCTCTGTTCGGGCCGCCGCCGCAGTGGCGGCGGCCCTGAGCGGCTAGAGCAGGTGGTCGGCCTTGCCCGCCTTGATGTCCAGGATGAGGGTGCGCAGGGCGGCCCTGGAGTCGGTGACGGCCCGGTCCTCCTGGCCCTTGACGGCGATGTAGGCGTTGCCGTCGGCGTCGGTGCCGAGGCGGAAGCACGAGTTGCCCTCGCCGCAGAAGGGGTCTTCCCAGGTGATGGTGGGCATCGAACGTCTCCTCACAGTTGGTCGGCGATCTCGCGGATGAAGTCACGGGATCGTTGCGGGGTCAGCGCCAGATCTTCCAACCGATCAAGTTGGGCGCGGTATTTCGTGAGCTGGCCTTCGGCCTCCAGGAACTCGGGGCCGTGTGCCCTGTCCACCTGGACCGTGTCGAGCTGCGGCACAGGCCCCTCCGCGTAGAGGACGGTGTGCCCGGCGCCCGGAAAGGCCCCGTGCTCGAACGGAACGATGCGAAGCGTGACGGTGTCCTGTTCGGAGGCGTCGAGAAGGTGGTCCAGTTGGGCGCGCATGCCCTTGCGGCCGCCGAACTGCATCCGCAGAGCTGCTTCGTGCACAACGGCGACGTAGTTGGGCGGATCGTCACCAGTGAGCACGTGCCGGCGCTCCGTCCGATGAGCGAGTCGCAGGCCGACCTCATGCTCGGGCAGCGGCGGGAACACTGCCCGGAACACGGCGAGGGCGTGGTCCGAGGTCTGCAACAGCCCTGGAACGTGGACGGTGTCGGTGGTGCGGAGTCGCTTCGCGCGTGCTTCGAGCTCGGCGATGTCCAGCAGCCCCTGGGGAAGACTGCCGCGATACCGCTCCCACCAGCCCTTGTCCCCGGGCTGTGCCATGTCGACCAGCGCATCGATGTACTTCTGGTCCGTGCAGTGGCAGTTGTGGGCCAGGGTGCGTAGGCGCTCGGTGGTGATCGGTCGCAGACCCGACTCCATGTTGGAGATCTTGCCGCGATCGACGCCGAGCAGCCCCGCCGCGTACTCGGCACTCATGCCGGCCGAGGTCCGGATCTTCCGCAGCTCGCTCCCCAACCGCTTCTGACGTTCAGTGAGAGACATCCTGGGAGTCATGCCGTTCCTTCCGTGCGACGTGGGATGCAGTCTGCCGCCCGCAGGGACCAACCCACTACCCGGGGTCAGATTGCCAGGAAGCCCGGCAAATTTACCCCGTGATGCGGTACTCTCGGTGTTGCAAGGATCACACTCGGCAATGTCCGGAAGTGCACCGTGCGAGCATGCCCGCCTTCCCTGGGGCGGGTGTGCCCGCGCCCAGGGAGGCGTGCCACCGGCGTCGGAGTCGCATCAGTGCTCGCTCAACCACTGCACATCCGCGAGGAGTCAGCCATGCCTGGAATCCCGCTTCCGTCCACCCCCGTCGTGCTCGCGCCGACGCCGCCCGGCGTCCCCGAGGTGCCGTCGCACTGGCGCTTTCCCGCTGAGCTGGCCTCCGTTCGGCGGGCCCGCCGGGCCGTGGTCGGAGCGATCCCGGAGCCCCACGAGCCCCAACTCTCCGACCTGCTGCGCTTGGTGACCTCGGAGCTGGTCACCAATGCGATCCGCCACGGCGCCCGTGCCGACGAGGACGAGCTGATCGAGCTCGTCCTCTGGATCGCCGACGGCCACTGCTGGCTGGCCGTCTCCGACCCGGGGGCCGGCCGGCCCGTCCTCGTCGCGCCGCACCCGCAGGAGTGCGGCGGGCGGGGCCTGTTGCTGGTCGACGCACTCTGCGACGTCTGGGCCGTCGTGCCCCGGCGGACCTGCGGCAAGTCCGTGGTGGCGGGAGTCAGACTGCACGCGGACTGACGCATCATCAATCGTGAGCGGCTGCACCGCCGGAGGGGACGGCGCAGCCGCTCGTGGTGCGTGCTGTCGCGGGAAGGGTGAAGGGTGAAGGTCGAAGGGCGCTACAGGCGTTCGGGGACGGGGTTGCCGACCGCCTCGATGGCGCGGCGCAGCGGCACCTTCGTCAGCAGGGCGAAGCCGATCACGAAGAACACCAGCAGGGAGATGATCGCCGAGCGGTAGCTGCCGGTGATCTGGTAGGCGAGGCCGAAGACCAGCGGGCCCATCCAACTGGTGCCGCGGTCGCTGACCTTGTAGAGGCTGAAGTACTCGGCCTCCCGGCCGGCCGGGATCAGGTGGGAGAACAGCGAGCGGGAGAGTGCCTGGCTGCCGCCCAGCACCAGGCCGATCATGCAGGCCAGGGCGAAGAACCAGGCAGGCCGGTGGGCGGGCATGAAGTACCCGAGGGCGAGGGTGACCACCCAGCCGACCAGTGAGCCGAGGACGGTCCGTTTGGCGCCGTACCGGCGGGCGATCCGGCCGAGGAGCAGCGCGCCGCCGATCGCTACGATCTGGACCAGGAGCACGGCGACGACCAGCGAGGTCTGGTCCATGCCGAGCTCCTCGCTGCCGTAGAGCGAGGCCTGCGAGACGACGGTCTGGATGCCGTCGTTGTAGCAGAGGAAGGCGCCCAGGTAGAGCAGTGTGAGTGGGTGTCGGCGCATGCCGCGCAGGGTGCGGGCGAGTTCGCGCAGGCTGCCGGTGGTGGGGCGGTCCGGCTCGGCCGCGACGCGTTCGGGGGCGACCCCGGCCCGGGAGGGCAGTCGCAGCAGCGGGGCGATCGTGAACAGCGCCCACCAGAAACCGGCCGAGGCCAGGCAGATCCGTACGGCCGTCCCGGAGGAGAGACCGAGCGCGTCGTGGCCCTCGAACAGCGCCAGGTTGGCTATCAGCAGCAGGCCGCCGCCCGCGTACCCGTACGCCCAGCCCTTGGACGAGACGGCGTCGCGCTCGTCGGGGGCGGCCAGGCCCGGCAGGTAGGCGTAGGAGAGCGCGACCGACACCGCGTAGGCGATGTTGGCGACCACCAGCAGCGCACCGCCCAGCAGGTAGCGGTCGCCGTCGAGGAAGAACATCCCCATCGTGGCGGCCGCGCCGACGTAGGCGAAGCCGCACATCAGCTCCTTGTGCCGCCCGGTGCGGTCCGCGATCGTCCCGGTCACCAGCATCACCGCGACCGAGAGCAGCACGGAGAAGGAGACCGTGTACGGGAAGAACGACCCCGCGCGGACCGAGAGGCCGAGCGGGTGCACGTCGCCGGCCGGGTCGGCGGCGTTCTTGGCGATCGAGGTCAGGTACGGCCCGAGGAACACGGTCAGGACGGTGGCCGAGAAGGCGGCGTTGGCCCAGTCGTTGAGGTACCAGCCGACCTGCATCCGGCGCAGGGCACGGTCGTCGGTGGTGCCCGCCAGGTGGTCCGGCGGGTGGGCGGTGGTGGTCATGAGGCTCCTGCCACGCTGTCGGAGCCGGTGCTGCTGTCGGTCCAGCAGCCGCGCTCGCCGAGGACGTCCCGCAGGACGTCGATGCGATCGGCCATGATGCCATCCACGCCGAGGTCGAGGAGAGCCCGGATCCGGGTGGGATCGTCCACGGTCCAGACGTGCACCGGCAGGCCGAGGCGGTGGGCGACGCGGACGAAGGCCCGGTCGACGACCCGGACGCCCCGGTGGCGCTCCGGAACCTGCGCGCACACCCCGGCGAACGGCCTCCCGCGTCCGAGCGGGAGCGGTCCGGCCAGTGAGCGCAGTCGCAGCCGGGCCACCTCGCGCGGGCCGAGCGAGGTGGCCAGCCGCGGGCCGGCGGCGGCGCGGACGGCGGCGAGGCGGCTGTCCGAGAAGCCGCCGACACAGACCCGGTCCCAGGCGTTGGTCCGGCGGATCGCGGCGACCAACGGGCCGACGGCCGGCGCCGCCTTGACGTCGATGTTGAAGCGGGCCCCGGGGAACGCGCCGAGCAGGTCCTCCAGCAGCGGCACCGGCTCGGTACCGCCGATCCGCGCCTGCCGGACGGTGGCCCAGGGCAGCTCGGCCACCACCCCGGCGCGATCGGTGACGCGGTCGAGGCGGGAGTCGTGGAAGGCCACCAGCACGCCGTCGCGGGTGGCGTGCACATCCGTTTCCAGGTACCGGTACCCGAGGGCCACGGCTGCCTCGAAGGCGGCGAGGGAGTTCTCGGGGTGGCCGAGGTCGCCGCCCCGGTGGGCGAAGGCGAGCGGCCCCGGCTGGTCGAGGAAGGGGTGCATGTCGTGCTCCGAGCTGCTGGGAGAAGGACCGGCCGGGCCCGCGAGGCCGGGGCGGCGCGGCCCGCGCCGACGACGCCCTGGGCGTGCGCGTTACAGTATTACGCACGCTGTCAAGCAGTAACGGTGCTTGGGGGACTGTGTGCGCTGCTTCGGGGGCTCGGGGTTGTGGCGGCCGTCGCCGCCGCGAGTGGGGCCGCGCGTCGGACCGCCGGTGCGGTCCCGCCCGCTCGCCGACGTCCGGCAGATGCGCGTCCCGGATCGGGGTGCGGTCGGCACCCGCGAGGCGGGAGCCGCGAGCCGGGCGACCCGCTGCTGCGCGGCGTGCTGACCGGGGCGCAGGCGCCCGTGGCCGATGCCGGCGTCCCGGACGGTGCGCTCCCGGGCGCGGCACCCGCGCGGCGCGGCAGCGCTCCCGCGGGTGCCGCGCGGGTGTGCCGCCGCTGCCCGGCGGTCAGCCCAGTGCCTTGGCCTGCCAGTAGGCGAACTGCCGGAGCGGCTCGCCGTCGAGCGACCACGGCCAGGGCGTGACGGTGTCGCCGACCAGGTCGAGGAGGCCGGCGCCCTCGCGCGGCCGGCCGGCCTGGACCAGGGCGAAGGCGAGCAGGTTGAGGTCGGCCAGGGCGGCCGCGTACCGCAGGTGCCCGGTGCGGGGCCAGGTCGCCAGCGCGGTGTCCAGCGCCCTGGTGGCCCGGTGGTTGGTCCACTGACGGCGAACCAGCAGGGCCTCGACGCCGCCGCGGGCGACGGTGCGGGCGTGCTCGTCCACCAGGGCGGTCAGTTCCACGCCCACGGCGGGCGCGTTCGACGGCACCCCGCCCCGGACGGCGTCCAGGAACTCCAGCTGGCCGCTGCGCGAGCCGCACTCCTCCGGCGACAGGTAGCGCAGCATCTGGAGATGGGCCTCGCGGTTCCACGGGTCGCGCGAGGTCACTTCGTGCCAGACGGCGAACAGTTCGCGCGACTCCGCGCGGATCAGGCGCAGGATCCCGAGCAGCACCACCCAGGGGGCGGGGTCCTCGGGGAGGGCCTCGGCCGCGCGCCGGCAGTCGTCGGCGACGGTCCGGGCCTGCTCCATCCGTCCGTCGTGCCGGCCGCGGACCAGCTCGACCCACGCCTCGAAGACCATCGCGTCACCGCTCTGCGGCCGGCGCATCCGCCAGGTGCGGGCGAGCCCGGAGGGGGCGGCGGCCTCGGCCAGCACCGCGAGGCGGTGGGCACGGCGGTCCCAGTCCGTGCCGCTTTCCTGGAGCAGCCGCTCGATCTGGTCGATCTGGATGCTGCTCTGGCCGGGCAGCCCGGTGGAGCTCAGCTGCCGGCGCACCCGGCCCAGCTTGACGTCGTCGAGCTCCGGCAGCAGACGGGGGCCGGAGGCACGGAGCTTGCGAAGTATCGACACGCGCCGCAGCCTAGGTCCCGGGTCGAATTTCGGACAGACCTTGGCCGGATAATGTTGTTCAGGGGACGTTCCGGTGACCGTACGGGGCCGTACCGCTACCGGTCCGGACGCGAGGTCCGGGCCGGTGGCGGTCGGGCCGTCGTCAGCGGCCGGCGGTTCCGGCGCCGCCGGATCCGCAGCCGGCTGCCGTAGGACAGGCCCTCCTCGGCGGGCATCGACGGGAAGAGGGCCAGGGTGCCGAGGAAGGCGAGCAGGTTGACGCCCGCGCCGAACCAGAACGCGGCGGCCAGGGACAGGTGTTCGGCGAGGTAGGAGGTGAGCGGCACGCCGAAGGCGAACCCGACCGTGACACCGGCGAACACGGTCGTCGCGGCCCGGGTGGCCCGCTGCGACGGGACGAGCCGCCCGGCCACGGTCCGTCAGGCCGGTACCGCCTCCACCACCGAGAGGACCGTCGAGGTGGGGATGACGCGGGACAGCCGCAGGCCGGACTTCTCGAAGAGTTCCGCGAAGTCCGCCTCGGTGCGCTCGCGGCCGGTGAGGGAGGCCATCATCATCAGGTCCAGGGTCTTGGACTGGTGCGGGGCGTTGCCCCGGGGGACCACCGCGTCCAGGACCAGGACCCTTCCGTCCGGCCGCAGCGCGCGGCGGCAGTGGGACAGCAGGGTCACACAGGTCGCGTCGTCCCAGTCGTGGGTGATCCGCTTGAGCAGGTGGACGTCGCCGGACGGTACGGACGCGAAGAAGTCGCCCTCCGTCAGCGTCCAGCGGTCCGCGATCTCCCGCTCGGCCGCCAGGCGCCGGCCGGCCAGGACGTGGGCGCGGTCGTAGAGCACGCCCGTCAGGCCCGGGTTGCGGCGCAGCACCTCCAGCAGCAGACCGCCGTGGCCGCCACCGACGTCCACGACCGTGCCGGTCACGGGGAAGGCGTAGGCCGCCGCGATCACCGCGTTCTCCGGGTCGGACATCGCCGCCATGCCCACGTGGAACACGGCGGCGGTCCGCGCGTCCTGGGCGAAGTGGTCGAAGAAGGGCATGCCGAAGATGCGCTCGAAGGACGCGGTCCCGTCGGTGAGGCAGCTCGTCAGCTCCCCGGCCGGCAGCCACATGGTGCGGTCGGTGAGCATCTGGACGGCGGCCCGCGCGGAGTAGGGGACGTCGTCGCGCAACGCCTGTCCGGCGTCGGTCAGGGCGAACCGGCCCAGCTCGTCCTCCGCGACCACGCCCCGGGTGGCGAGCAGGCGCAGGACCCGGTGCAGGCTGCCGGCGTCCGTGCCGGTCGCGGCGGCGAGTTCGGCGGGCGTGCGGGGGCCGTCCGCGAGGTGGTCGGCCACCCCGATGTCGGCGGCGGCCCGGAGGGCGGCGGGGAAGAGGAAGCCGAGGGCCTGGTCGGTGAGGAAGGCGGAGGAGCGGCGGTAGCGGGCTTCGTGGTCGGTCGCCCCGTCGTCGGCGGTGCCGGGGGTGCTCCGTGCGGACGGGCCGGTGTCCGCGCCGGTGGGCGCCGTCCGGCCGCCGGCGTGCGTTCCCTCGTCCTGGCCCATGCCGTCCTCCTCGCCTCGGTGCCCCCGCGCGGGGAAGACTTCCCTCGGGCGAAGGGGCCGAAGCGCGTCGCGGGCCGGTTTCGTGCGGGCACGATCATGTGTGGGGCCGGGGTCCCGGAAAGCCGGGAACCCCCGCGGTGGGCGCCGGAGCGCCACCGCGGGGGTTCGTCGAAGGGCCGGTCAGCAGCGGACGTTGCGCTCGCAGTCGAGGTAGCGGCGGATCTGCGCCTCGATGGCGGCGGCGCGGGCGTCCGTGACGTTGGCCTCCTGGAAGTGGCCCTGGCTGCGCAGGCGCTGGGCCTGCTGGCGCAGCTTGGCGGCCTGGACCTGCAGCTCGCCGATGTTGACCGAGACGGCGGCCCGGGCCGTGGCGGCCTGGGCGGGTGCGGCCTGCGCGGGCGCGGCGGCGAGGAGCAGGCCACCCGCGAGTACGGCCGAGACGGTCAGCGCGGACATGCGACGACGCATGATTCCCCCTGGTTGTTCGATGGTTCATGTGCTGTTCGGTCACTCGTCGAACTGATGACCGATCAGTAGCGTAGGAGATCCGGTCGGACGATCATGCATCGGGCTCCGCATTCCGGACACTCGGCGGGCCGGGCCCCCGCCGACCGGTGGGGGTGGTCGGGACGTTCGGGTTACGCGCGGCCGGTCGCGATCGTGGCACGGGCGGGCAGGGCCGGTCGGCGACCTGCTACCGGCGAGCAATGTGGCCGATCGCCATCGTCTCCGAGGGGTCGTCAGCTCGCTCGTCCCTGCCGACGGTGGGGCCCCCGGCCGGTGGGCCTACCGGGCGAGGTCCGCCAGGACGGCCTGGGCCGCGTTGTGGCCCGGGATGCCGCTGACCCCGCCGCCGCGGACCGCGCCCGCGCCGCACAGCAGCACGTTCCGGTGCGCCGTCGCCACGCCCCAGCGGGCGGCGGCGCCGTCGGGGGCCTCGGTCGCGAAGGGGAACGACAGGTCCCGGTGGAAGATGTGACCACCCGGCAGACCGACCTCCCGCTCCAGGTCGAGCGGCGTCCGGGCCTCGATGCACGGCCGCCCGTCGGCATCGGTCGCCAGGCAGTCGGCGATCGGCTCGGCCAGCACCTCGTCGAGCCGCGCCAGGCTTGCCGCGAGCGCGCGCTCCTTGGCCGCCGGGTCGGTGAACAGTCTCGCGGGCATCTGCAGGCCGAACAGGGTCAGCGTCTGGAGCCCCTGCCGGAGCGCCTCGGGCCCCAGGATCGACGGATCGGTGAGGGTGTGGCAGTAGATCTCCGACGGCGGCGCCGAGGGGATCCGGCCGGCCCGCGCCTCGGCGTGGGCCGTCTCCAACTGCCGGTAGCCCTCGGCGATGTGGAAGGTCCCCGCGAAGGCGTCCCGGGGGTCCGCGGCGGTGTCCCGGAGGCGGGGCAACCGGCGCAGCACCATGTTGACCTTGAGCTGGGAACCCTCCGGTGCCGGACCGGGCTCCTCGCCCAGCAGCCGGGCCAGCACCGCCGGAGCGGCGTTCACCAGGACCCGCCGGCCCACCGCGGTCGCCTCCCCGTCCCGGTGCCGGTACGACACCTCGGCCTCGCCGGTGCCGTCGGTGGCCACGGCGGTGACCTCGCAGCCGGTCCGGATCTCCGCGCCGGCCGCCCGCGCGGCCTCGGCCAGCGCGTCCGTCACCGCGCCCATCCCGCCGACCGGGACGTCCCAGTCACCCGTCCCGTTGCCGATCACGTGGTACAGGAAGCAGCGGTTCTGCAGCAGCGAGGGGTCGTGCGCGTGGGTGAAGGTGCCGATCAGGGCGTCCGTCAGGACCACCCCGCGCACCAGGTCGTCGCCGAAGCTCCGCTCGACCACCTCGCCGAGGGGCCGTTCGAAGAAGGACTCCCAGGCGGCCTCGTCCGCGACCCGGCGGCGCAGCTCGGCCCGGGTGGGCAGGGGCTCGACGAGGGTGGGGAACACCCGCTCGGCGATCCGCCCGGTCGTCGCGTAGAAGCGCTGCCAGGCCTCCCACTCCCGGTCCGCACCGGTCAGCGCCCGGAACGACTCCCGGGTCCGGCCGGGGTCGGCCGCGTCCACCAGCAGCCCGGTGGGCCGGCCGTCCCGGACGGTGGGGGTGTACGAGGAGATCCGGCGCCGCCGCAGCTCCAGCCGCAGCCCGAGGTCCCGTACGACCGTGCGCGGCAGCAGGCTCACCAGGTACGAGTAGCGCGACAGCCGGGCGTCCACGCCCGGGAACGCCCGGGCCGACACCGCGGCCCCGCCCACCTGCTCCAGTCGTTCGAGGAGCAGCACCCGCAGGCCCGCCCGTGCCAGGTAGGCCGCCGCCACCAGGGCGTTGTGCCCGCCACCGACGATCACGACATCCTGCCGGGACTGCGCTCGCGCGTTCACGCGGTCACGCTACGCCACGGCGCAGGGCCGGGGAAGGCCGCGCGCCACCCGTTCGTACGGGCCGGCCCTCGACGTGGTGGGATCACCGCCCCGCGCCGGTCCCCGCGGCGCGCCGGACGCCGTTGCCCGACTGGGGCAGCGCCGGGGCCGGCCGGCCCCGCCGCCGGTGCAGCCAGAGGTGCAGCAGCAGGCAGGGCAGCAGCAGACCGACGACGTTGAGGGCGACGAACGCGGCGAGGCCGTCGACGTGCCGGACCAGCCACCCGAAGTTCTGCCCGAAGAAGCCGACCACGAAGGACGGCGGCAGGAACACGGTCGCCACGATCGTGAGCCGCTCCATGGTGGCGGTCTGCCGGAGGTCGATCCGGTTCTGCTCCACCGGGATCACCGCGATGTTCGCCTCCAGGACGGTGGCCGGCGGATCGCGCCGGGCGGCGACCTCTTCGTTGACCAGCAGGACGTGGTCGAGCACGTCGCGGAAGTGGGGCAGCGGCTCAGCCGGTCGCCGGGGGAGGGTCCCCGAGGTACCGGCGGCCGGCTATCTGCTCGAAGATCAGGTTGGTCCGGGTCTGCGCCACCGCCGGGTGGGTGGTGAGGTGGTCCACCACGAAGTCGCGCAGGCCCTCGGGACCGGCCACGCCGACGTGCAGCAGGTAGTCCTCGGAGCCCGACATGTGGAACACCGCCAGGACACCGGGCAGGTCGGGAGCGGTGCCCCGGAAGCTCTCGTTCTGCTCACGGGTGTGGGCCCGGAGCCGGACGGAGATCATCGCCTGCAGCGGCAGGCCGATCGCGGCGGGGTCCACGTCCGCCCGGAACCCCCGGATGATCCCGCGCTCCCGCAGCGCCCGGACCCGGGCCAGGCAGGTGGAGGGGGCGATGCCCACCCGCTCGGCGAGCGCGTTGTTCGGCAGCCGGGCGTCGTCGGCCAGGGTGCGCACGATCGCCCGGTCCACCTCGTCGAGGGGCGCCCTGCGGGCCTGCGGATTGTTCGGCATGCCGGGCAGGATTCCAGCTGATTCCGTCGATCCGCAAGACCTCGAACGGTCCTACCGAATCTTGTTCGGGAGATCTTCCCCCCGGCTCGGTGAAGTTCCATCCTGGCGGCGGGCGGCGCACACCGCCGCGCCGTTCCCCGCCCGGGGCCGGCCCGTACCGACCCCGGAGCGCCGTTCCCATGAGCCCGACCGTCACCCTCGCCGCCGCGACCGCCGTCGACCCGGGCGCGGAGCTGGACGGCCGCGACTTCGCGCTCACCGCGAGCGGCCTGGACGACGACCACCGGCTGCGCGCCCTCGACAGCGTCGACGAGTACCTGTCGAGGAAGCGCCGGCACCTGGTCGGCTACCAGGCCACCCAGGACATGCAGGGCTGCGCGCTGGACCTGGCCCGGTTCATGCCGAACAACATCAACAACCTCGGCGACCCGTTCCAGAGCGGCGGCTACAAGCCGAACACCAAGGTCGTCGAGCGCGCCGTGCTCGACTACTACGCGGCCCTGTGGAACGCCGAGCGGCCGCACGACCCGGCCGATCCCGAGTCCTACTGGGGCTACATGCTGTCGATGGGCTCGACCGAGGGCAACATGTACGCGCTCTGGAACGCCCGGGACTACCTGGGCGGCAAGGCGCTGATCCAGCCGCCGACGGCCCCGTTCGACGCCCTGCGGTACGTCAAGGCCGCGCCCGAGCGGGACAACCCCAACGCCCACCGCCCGGTGGCCTTCTACTCCGAGGACACCCACTACTCCTTCGCCAAGGCCGTGCGGGTGCTGGGCGTGGAGACCTTCCACGCGGTCGGTCAGGAGCAGTACCCGGACCGGTGCCCGCTGGTCGACCCCGCCACGGGACGCCGGGAGTGGCCGACCGAGGTGCCCTCCCGCCCCGGCCCCTCGGGGCGGTCCTGGGACGGTCCGGGTGAGATCGACGTGGACGCGCTCGCCGTCCTGGTCGAGTTCTTCGCCGCCAACGGGCACCCGGTCTTCGTCAACCTCAACCTCGGCAGCACCTTCAAGGGCGCCCACGACGACGTCCGGGCGGTCTGCGAGCGACTGCTGCCGATCTTCGAACGGCACGGTCTGGTGCGGCGCCGGGTGACGTACGGGACCGACCCGCGGACCGGTGAGCCGCTGGTCGACCTGCGCCGGGGCTTCTGGATCCACGTGGACGGCGCCCTCGGCGCCGGGTACGCGCCGTTCCTGCGGATGGCCGCCCAGGACCAGGCGTACGGCTGGACCCCCGAGGTGGACCTGCCCGCCTTCGACTTCGGCCTCAGGCTGCCCACCGAGGAGTCCGGCGAGGTCGACATGGTCTCCTCGATCGCGATGAGCGGGCACAAGTGGCCCGGTGCGCCGTGGCCGTGCGGCATCTACATGACGAAGGTCAAGTACCAGATCTCGCCGCCCTCCCAGCCGGAGTACATCGGCGCGCCGGACACCACCTTCGCGGGCTCCAGGAACGGGTTCTCCCCGCTGGTCCTCTGGGACCACCTGTCCCGGCACTCCTACCAGGACCAGGTGGACCGGGTCCGCCGGGCCCAGGAGCTGGCGGGCTACCTGGAACGGCGGCTGCGGGCGATGGAGCGGGAGACCGGCGTCGAGCTCTGGCCGGCCCGCACCCCGGGCGCCGTCACCGTGCGGTTCCGCAAGCCCGGTCCCGAGCTGGTGGCGAAGTGGTCGCTGTCCTCCCAGGACGTGCTGATGGTCCCGGGCGACGAGTCCAGCCGCCGCAGCTACGCGCACGTCTTCGTGATGCCCTCGGTCGACCGGGCGAAGCTGGACGCCCTGCTGGCCGATCTCGCCCGGGACCCGGCCCTGCACGGGCAGGCCGGCTGACCGCCGCCCCCGGCCCCGTGCCCCCGTGCCCGTACCTCGGTGCCCCCGTGCCCCGGGGCCTCAGGCGGAGCGGCGGTAGTAGGTGAGGGAGACCCGGACCGGTCCGTCGTCCGGCCCGGTGGCGAGCGGGCGGACGACGGCGACGTCCCGGCCGCCCTTGGCCCGGACGCAGAAGCTGCGCTCCCCCTGCACGGCACCGAAGGGCAGGGCCGCGGCGGGCTGGGTGTCGATGCCCTTGACGCAGTCGGCGAGGGTCAGCGGACCGGTCGGGGAGACATAGGCGTCGCTGTCCTCCGGGATGTAGAACTCACCGGCGTGGCGGCCCAGGTACCAGGTGGAGGTGTCCTGGGCGGCGACCTTCCCGGTCCTCAGGTCGAACTCGTAGGAGTGGTCGGGCGAGGTCAGTTCGAGGCCGGTGTAGACGGCGGTGAAGCCGGGGAGGGTGGTCGGCTGCGGCGGAGCGGTGGGCGTGGCGGCAGCGGACGGCGCGGTCGTCGTCGCGGTCGCGGCGGGCGAGGCCGGCGGGATGCTGCCGGTGGCGGCCACGTTCTGGTCGTCCAGGTCGTCGAAGTACCCGGGGTCGAGCAGGAGGAACGCCCCGGCGGCGCCGACCAGCAGGGCGGCGGTGGTCAGGAGCGCGGTGCGGGCGCCGCGCCGCGCGGTGGTCGGGGCCGCCGGGGCAGCGGCGGGGGCCGGCTGCAGCCGGGTGGGCGGCGGGGCCGGGAGGACCCGGGCGGTCGGGGCCCCGGCCGCCGGGTGGACCGCGGTGCGGATGTCGTCGGGGTCGGTGGCGCCCGGCGCCGGGGTGGTCGGCAGGTCGGTGTGGCGCCGGAGCTCGGTGCTGACCTGCGGGGGCAGCCAGTCGTCGGAGAGCCGGAGCTCGCCGCCGGTGGCCGGGTGGTGGCGGGCGGCCTCGATCAGCCAGGCGGTGTCCGGCCGCTGTTCCGGCTCCTTGGCCAGGCAGAGTCGGACCGCCTCGCGCAGCCCGGAGGGCAGGCCGGAGAGGTCGGGCTCCTCGTGCACCGCCCGGTAGAGCGAGGCCGGTTCGGGGCCGTCGCCGAAGGGCGGGACGCCGGAGCCGACGTAGGCGATCAGGGCGCCCAGGGCGAAGACGTCGGTGGCCGGGGTGGCGGGGAGCCCGAGGACCTGCTCGGGGGCCATGAAGCCGGGCGAGCCGATGCGCAGACCGGTGCCGGTCAGCTGGCCGGCGTCGGCGGCCCGGGCGATGCCGAAGTCGATGACGCGCGGGCCGTCGGCGGCGATCAGGACGTTGCCGGGCTTGAGGTCGCGGTGGACGACGCCCGCGGCGTGGATCACCTGCAGGGCCTCGGCGATGCCGGCCAGGAGCAGGACGGTGGTCCGCTCCGGCAGGGGACCGTGCCGGTGCACGACCTGCTGGAGGGAGGGGCCGGGCACGAAGGTGGTGGCCAGCCAGGGGGCTGCGGCGTCGGTGCCGGCGTCGACCACCTGGGCGGTGTAGAGGCCGTGGATGCGCCGGGCGCTGGCCACCTCCTGGGTGAAGCGGTGCCGGAACTCCGGGTCCTCGGCGAGCTCGGGCCGGACGACCTTGATCGCGACCGGGCGTCCCCCGGGGGTGTAGGCGAGGTAGACGCGGCCCATGCCGCCCGCGCCCAGCCGGGCGCAGAGGCGGTAGCCGCCGACCTCGCGGGGGTCGTCCGGGGAGAGCGCCTGGAACGCCGTGGGCGACGGGGCGCCGAAGGGCTCTGCGGTCATGCTGGCTCCCAGCGGGTCGAGTGAGGGTGGCGGCGCGGGTTCGGTGGGAGGGCCCACGGGCGCGCCGGCGTCCGGAATCGCACCGGATCATAACCCCGACTGTAGTTTCAGTCAGTCTCCCCCCCCGGGGGTGACGACCGGGACAGGCGGCCCGGTAGGATGATCCATCGTGGCTGACCGTCGAACCTTGATCATGGAAGCGGCCGCGCGGGTCATCGCCCGGCGCGGTGTCCGCGGGCTGCGGGTGGAGGAGCTGGCCTCCGAGGCCGGTGTGTCCACCGCGCTGATCTACTACCACTTCAAGGACCGCGCCGGGATCCTCCGCGCGACCCTGGAGTTCATCAACGACCGGGCCGGCCGCTACACCACCGAGCGCGCGCCGGACGCGCCGCCGCTGGACGACCGGGGCGAGCTGGAGCAGACCCTGCTGCTGGAACTCCAGGACACCCCCGAGGTGCGCGAGAACAGTACGGCCTGGGGCGAGTTGCGGGCGAGCGCGGTCTTCGACCCGGAGCTGCGGGAGGACCTGGCCCGGGCGACCCTGGTCTGGGTGCAGGAGGTCGCCGAGCTGCTGGGCAAGGTGCGGCCGATGAACGGGGCCGCCGCGCTGGCCAGTTCCGCCGAGCGGCTGACCGCGCTCATGGAAGGGCTGAGCGTCCGCTGGCTCAGCGGCAGCCTGCCGGTGGAGCACGCGCGTGCCCTGATGACCGGTGCGATCGACATCGAGCTGGAGCGGCTGCGCCGCTGATGTGCCGTGCCGTGCTGCGGTGCGGTGTGCCGCGGCGCGGTACGGTGCCGCTGCGGCCCCGGGTCACTCGTGACCCGGGGCCGTTCGCATCCTGACCCCCGCCGGTCCGCTCCGGCCCCCGGTGGCGACGACCGCCGGGCCCGGTTTCGGCCCCGGGGTGTGCGGGTGTGCGGTCGCGGACGTGCCCGGGTCGACGCGCGCGATGTTGACTGAAATTTCAGTCAGTGCGAGAGTGGAGCCGCGGCGCCCGGGGGAGGACGGTTCGGGGCGTCCATGGGCAAGGCCGCCGGTCACCTGGTGGGCGATACTTGATTCTGGAGATCCTCATGAGCGACACCCGAGGTGATGACCGCTCCCTGTTCGGCCGGCTCTTCGGAGCCCAGCCCCCGCACGGGCCGGTTCCGGACACGGGGTGGTCCCATGACGGCGAGGCCGGGCTGCCCCAGTGGTGGGTGGACCGCGATGACGTCCCGCACGCCCGCACCTGGATGTCCTGGCCGTCCCGCAAGTCCGTCTGGGGCCGGCAGCTGGCCGGTGTCCAGCAGGACATCGCGCTGATCGCGCGGACGATCGCCCGCTTCGAGCCGGTGGTGCTGTGCGCCCCGGACGACTACAGCGTCCGGGAGGCCCAGGGTCTGTGCGGCCCGACCGTCACGGTGACCGACGCCGTCCCGACCGACGACCTCTGGATGCGGGACATCGCCCCGGTGTTCCGGCGCGACGGCCACGGGCGGCTCGACGCCGTCGGGCTCAACTTCAACGGCTGGGGCAACAAGCAGACCCACCGGGACGACGCGGACGCCGCCCGCGGCATCGCCGCCGTGCTCGGGCTCCCCTTCTCCTACGCGGAGTTCGTCGGCGAGGGCGGTTCGGTCGAGACGGACGGCGACGGCACCCTGCTGGCCACCGAGAGCAGCCTGGTCAACAAGAACCGCAACCGGGGCATGAGCCGGGACGAGATCGAGGAGGCCGTGCTGGAGGTGTACGGCGCGGACCGGATGATCTGGGTCCCCGGGATCAAGGGCAAGGACATCACCGACGACCACATCGACGTCACCTCCCGGTTCGTCCGGCCCGGCGTCGTGATGGTGCAGCTGCCCCCGGAGGACCGCCACGACGTCTGGGCCCGGGACGCCCGCGAGCAGTTCGACATCCTCTCCCGGGCCACCGACGCCCGGGGCCGCCGGCTCCAGGTGATCCGGGTGGACGGCCCCGACACGGTCCGCTCGCGCGACCCGAAGTTCGTCGACTCCTACCTCAACTTCCACGTCGTCAACGGCGCCGTGATCGCGACCCAGTTCGGTGACGTGGCCAAGGACGACGCCGCGCGGCGCACGCTCGCGGCGGCCTTTCCCGGCCGCGAGGTCGTCCAGCTCGACGTCGACCGCCTGATGGCGGGGGGCGGCGGCATCCACTGCTCCACGATGCAGGAACCGCTCCCGTAGCGCCTGCTCCCGACTCCCGCCCGCGGGGCGACGCCGGGGCCTCCCGCCCACCCGTCCGCGCGGTCCTCCACCCTCATCCAGCCGGAGTTCCCCATGTCCCAGACCTCCCTCCCGCCCACCCCCGCCCGGAGCGCCCCGTCCCGCCGCACGATGCTGCGCGCCGCGGCCGGCGCGGGCCTGCTCACCCTCGGCGCCGCGGCCTGCGCGCCCTCGGACGGCGCGGACCCGTCGGACCTCGCGGGCGGCGGCGAGCCGCCGGCGCCGGAGTCGTCCGCGCCGCCCGCCGCGGGCGGGACGGGCGCGACGCCCGGCCGCCGGTTCGGCGCGGAGTGGGACAGCCACGCCCGCACCTTCATGTCCTGGCCGGCGTCCACCGGCATCTGGGCCGAGCAACTCCCGGACGTCCGCGCGGACATCGCCCGCCTGGCGCGCGCCGTCGGCGGCTACGAGCCGGTGGTGATGTTCGCCCGCCCCGGGCAGGTGGACGCGGCGCAGAACGCCTGCGGCAAGGACGTCGAGGTCGTCGCGCTGCCCGTCGACGACCTGTGGGCCCGGGACACCGTGCCGGTCTTCGTCGAGGACGGCGGCACCGTGAAGGGCGTCGACTTCAACTTCAGCGGCTGGGGCAACAAGCAGAAGGAACACGCGAACGACACGGCCCTGGCCGCCGCGCTGCTCGGCAAGTACGGGATGGAACGGGTCGGCACGCCGGTGGTCGCGGAGGGCGGTTCCTTCGAGACCGACGGGCAGGGGACGCTGATGGTCACCGAGAGTTCGGTGGTCAACCAGCGCCGCAACCCGGGCAAGAGCCGGGACGAGATCGAGGCCGAGCTCAAGAAGGCCCTCGGTGTGACGAAGGTGATCTGGTTCGCCGGCGTGCGCGACCAGGACATCACCGACGCCCACGTGGACTGCCTGGTGCGCTTCGCCGCCCCCGGGGTGGTCCTGCTGGACCAGCCGTTCCCCGGCGCGCCCGCCGACGTCTGGTCGCGCTCCGCCGCGCAGGCGCGCGAGGTGCTCAAGGGCGCCACCGACGCCCACGGCAAGCCGCTGCGGGTGATCGACCTGCCGCAGCCCGACCCGGACCGGATCACCGGGCGCGGCGACGCCTTCGTCTCCTCGTACATCAACTTCTACGTCGCCAACAAGTCGCTGTTCCTGCCGCGCTTCGGCGACGCCAAGGCCGACGACCGGGCCCAGCAGATCCTGCGGGACCACTTCCCCGGCCGCGACATCGTCCCGGTGAAGATCGACAACATCGCCTCCGGCGGCGGGGGGATCCACTGCTCCACCCACGACCAGCCCGGCAAGCCCGCCGAGGGCTGATCCCCGTCGGTCCGGCGCGCCCGTCGCCCCTGCCGGCCCCGAGCCGTACGGCTCGGGGCTTCGGCGTACCGGTGAGCCGCCGGGACCGACGCTCAGGCGGCCTTCACGGCGGCGTCGCCCGGACGACGGGGCCGGGGCCCGCGCGGCGCGTCCAGGGCCCGGCCGGGGGCGCGGCGGGGGAGGAGCACGGGTGGCTCCCCCGCCCGACCGAAAGGTCAGCCCGCCTCAGCGGAGGGCCGGCCGGCAGTCCGCGAGCTCCGCGTCGACCGCCTCGCCGAGCAGTCTGCGGGCGTGGTCGAGCGGCAGCGAGCCGCTCAGCCAGCGGATGCTGAGCCCCTCCAGCAGGGCCGTGAGGCGCTCGGCCGACGCGGCGTGGGCGGGCGCGGTGCCGGCGGGGTGGACCCGGCCGAGCAGTTCGGCGATCTCGTGCACCCAGGTGTGGGTGGCTCGGGCGAGGTCGTCGCGCAGGCTCGACTCGAAGACCGCGCTCGCTCTCAACTCGCCCCAGGCGGTGCTGTTCTCGCGTACCTCGGCGGAGTTCTGGAGCTCCAGCAGCAGGGCCTGCTCCAACTCGGCCCGCGGCCCCCGGGCGGCGTCGTCGGGGTCGGGCTCCGCGGTGTAGCGGTCGGCCCGTTCGCCGATGAACGCCAGGGTCTCGCGCAGGATTCCGGCGCGGTCGGTGAAGTGGTAGTAGATCAGCGCGGTCGAGACGCCGGCCTCGGTCGCCAGCTCCCCCACCCGCAGCCCGCGTACGCCGCGCCGCGCGATGACGCGGGTGGCGGCTTTGACGATCTCTGTTCGACGGTCTGACACGGGGGCTCACTCTACTCGCAGGGACCGGTTTTCGGGGCCGAATCCTGATCGTATCTTCAGGATGTGGATCGCGGGCGGTGCTGCGTCCCCGGGGTGGGCTCCGGGCCGGGCGGTGATTCGGTGCGTCCGCGCACGGAGCTGCACTTTCGGGCGTGCCGCGAACTGGGTGCAGGTGCTTGGCACCGAAATATTGACTGAACTTTCAGTTCGGTCCAGGATGTGGTCACCCCTCACCTCCCGATCCCTCCAGGGAGCCCCATGAACACCCCTTCCTCCACCCGTCGCGGCCTGCTCAAGTTCGGCGCGGCGGCGCTGCCACTGGCGGCCCTCGGTGTCGCGCTCCCGGCGAGCGCCCGCGCCGCCACCGCGGCGCCGGCCGGCTCCGTGCTGCGGATGCCGGCGGAGACCGACCGGCACACCCGGACCTTCATGGCCTGGCCCGCGCTGTCCTCGGTCTGGCAGAACAAGCTGTCCGCCGTCCGCCGGAACATCGCCGACGTCGCCTACGCGATCTCCCGGTTCGAGCCGGTCGTGATGCTGGCCCGCCCCGGACAGGCCGCCGACGCCCGGTACTACTGCGGCTCCGGCGCCTACTACCCGATCGAGGTCCTGGAGGTCGCCAACGACGACCTGTGGATCCGCGACTTCGGGCCCACCTTCGTCGTGGCCCCCGGCGCGATCGCCGGTGTCGACACCAACTTCAACGGCTGGGGCAAGACCGGCACGGACTACTACCAGCCGTTCGCCAACGACGCCCGGGCGGCCACCACTCTCCTGCGCGAGTACGGCGTCGACCGGATCCGGGCCCCGTTCGTCGGCGAGGGCGGCTCGCTGGAGACCGACGGCCAGGGCACCCTGCTGGCCACCGTCAGCTCGCTGGTCAACCCCAACCGCAACCCGGGCATGTCCCAGCAGGACGTCGAGCAGGCCCTGCGGACCTCGCTGGGGATCGACAAGGTCATCTGGGTCCCCGGCCTGGCCGGGCAGGACATCACCGACTGCCACATCGACTGCCTGGCCCGCTTCACCTCCCCCGGCCAGGTCCTGCTGGACCAGCCCGGCCCGGGCGTCGACCCCCGGTGGGCCGCCGTCTACGAGGAGGCCAAGCGGGTGCTGCGGAGCGCCACGGACGCCCGGGGCCGGCGCCTGCAGATCACCGAACTCCCCGGGCCGGACCGCACCGCGATCCGCGGCCGGGGCAAGGACTTCCTGTCCAGCTACACCAACTACTACACCGTCAACGGCGCCGTCCTCGTCCCGCAGTTCGGCGACGGCTACGCCGACGGCGTCGCCTACGCGATCCTCCAGGCCAAGTACCCCGACCGCCGGATCGTCCAGGTCGACATCGACGCCGTCGCGAGCGGCGGAGGCGGCATCCACTGCTCCACGCAGTCCCAGCCGGCCGTGCCCGACACCCTCTGAGGCACCCCGCACCCCGCACCCCGCACCTCGCGCCCGGGGCGCCACCCGAGCCCCGGCGGGGGCCACCACCCCGGCTGCCGCCCCGGCACCCACCCACCGACCGAACGTTCGAACAGAGAAGAGTTCCCTCATGAGTTTCCGTATGCCCGCCGAGTGGACCGAGCACGAGGGCTGTCTGATGGCCTGGCCCACCAGGGCCGAGCTCTGGGGCGACGCCCTGGACGAGGCCCGGCGGGAGTACGCCGGGGTCGCCCGGGCGATCTCCGCGTTCGAGCCGGTGACGATGGTCGCCTGCCCCGGCCAGGGCGAGGAGGCGCGGGCCCTGTGCGGCGAGGGCGTCGAGGTCGTGGAGCTGCCGATCGACGACTCCTGGTTCCGCGACTCGGGTCCGATCTTCGTCCTCGGCCCCGGCGGCGAGCGCGCCGGCGTGGACTTCCGCTTCAACGCCTGGGGCGGCAAGCACCACCCCTTCGACACCGACGACCGGATCGCCGGCGCCCTGCTGGAGCGCCTCGGCGTCGAGCGGATCGACTCCCGGATGATCCTGGAGGGCGGGGCGATCACCGTCGACGGCGAGGGCACCCTGATCACCACCGAGCAGTGCCTGCTCCACCCCAACCGCAACCCGGGCATGAGCAAGGCGGAGATCGAGGCCGAGCTGGTGGCCAAGCTCGGTGTCAGCACGGTGATCTGGCTGCCCTACGGCGGTCTGCTGGACACCGAGACCGACGGCCACGTCGACGGCGTCTGCGCCTTCGTGGCCCCCGGCAAGGTGATCGTCCAGCTCCCGAGCGACCCCGGCCACCCCGACTACGAGCGGATGCGCGCGAACCGGGCCGTCCTGGAGGCCGCCGTCGACGCCAAGGGCCGCAAGCTGGAGATCATCGACCTGCCGCAGAGCGCCTTCGTCGACGTCGAGGGCAAGGACACCGAGGTCGGGTACCTCAACTTCTACATCGCCAACGGCGGCGTCGTCGTCCCGGTCGCGGACGTCCCCCAGGACGAGGAGGTCCTCGCCGTGATCGCCGCCGCCCTGCCCGGCCGCAAGGTCGTGGGGGTGCGCTCCCGGGTGATCGCCTACGGCGGCGGCGGCGTGCACTGCATCACCCAGCAGGTGCCGGCGGCCCGCCGGGCCGGCTGAGCCGCCCGCGCGTTCCCGCGTCACCGGACCGGCGGGCCCGCACCCCACCCGCGCACGGGCCCGCCGGTCCGGCACCCCCTCGCCACCCCCGTCCCGCACGGAAGAGAGCTCCCTCATGCCAGACCCCCAGGACAGGCCCGGGACCAGCAGAACCCCGCGCCGCCGATCCGCCTTCCCGGTCGCGGCCCTCGCCGCCGCCACCTTCGCCACCTTCACGCTCGCCACCGCCTGCGCGGGCCCGCCGAAGGACGGCGGCAGCGACAGCGCGACGGCCTACCGGCTGTCCGCCGGCACCCCGCCCGCCCAGGGCGGTCTGGACTCCTTCACCTGGGCCGTCTACGCCGAGCCGCCCACGCTGGACTACGTCTCCGCCTTCGACTACCCGCAGAACACCGTGCTCTCCAACGTCTGCGAGAGCCTGATGCGGTGGACCCCGCAGCTCACCCTGGCCCCCGGGCTCGCGGAGAAGGCCACCAGCCCCGACCCCACCACCTGGGTCTACGACCTGCGCCCGAACGTGCGCTTCCACGACGGCAACGTGATGACCGCCGACGACGTGGTGTACAGCCTCGGCCGGCAGATGAACCCCGACAACGCGGCCGCCTGGGCCCAGCAGTTCCAGAACGTCAGCACCGTCACCAAGACCGGCCCGCTCCAGGTCACCGTCAAACTCACCCAGCCCGACTCGCAGTTCAACCAGTACATGGCCACCGCCGCGGGCGTGGTCGCCTCGAAGGCGGGGATCGAGGCGGCGGGCAAGGACTACGGCACCGGCGGCGGCCTCGCCTGCACCGGGCCGTTCAAGCTCGGCAGCTGGACCAAGGGCCAGTCGATCGAGCTCCAGCGCTTCGACGACTACTGGGGGACCAAGGCCAAGTCGGCCAAGGCCGTCTTCCGCTTCCTCACCGACCCCTCGGCCCGCGTCAACGCGATGCTCAGCGGCGAGGCCGACGGCGGCTACCTGATCCCCACCGAGAGCTACGAGCGGCTGCGCACCGGCGGCTCCGGCACCCTCTACTTCGGCGAGGGCCTCAGCACCGTCAACGTCAACGTCACCAACATGCAGGGCGCGCTCGGCGACGTCCGGGTCCGCAAGGCGCTCTCGCTCGCCCTGGACCGCTCCGGCTTCGTCCGCACCGGCCTCGGCGGGGCCGGCAGCGTCACCGGCTCGCTGACCACCCGGGCCGCCTGGGCGGCCGCCCCCGAGCACCTGCGCTCCGAGGCGTTCGAGGGGCTGACCCCGACCACCCCCGACCTCGACCAGGCCAAGGCGCTGATCAAGGAGGCCGGCGCCACCGGGAAGACCCTCACCGTCGCCACCAGCCCGATCGGCCAGGACGTCTCGCTGCTCGCCACCGCCGTCCAGGCGGCGGGCGCGAAGATCGGTCTCGACATCCGGCTGAAGACGATCGCCCCGAACGCCTTCACCGCGCTGTTCACCGACCCGAAGGCCCGGGAGGGCATCGACCTGTTCCCGGAGACGTACTACGACTCCATCACCGACCCGCTGGACCTGCTGTCCAACTTCCGGACCGGCGCCTACCAGAACTTCGCCTCCTACAGCGACCCCGGCTACGACGACCTGGTCGCGAAGGCCGCGGCCGCCACCGACTCCACCGAGCGGTTCACCCTGGCGGCCCAGCTCCAGAAGAGCGCCTCAGAGAAGCTGCTCTGGATACCCGTCGCCGAGTGGCCCACCGCGCTGTTCATGAACAAGCGGATCACCGGCGCGCCCACCACCATCTCCTACCTCTACTACCCGTGGGCGGCCGATGTGGGGGCGGCCCGGTGAGTTTCCTGAGATTCGCCGCCAGACGGCTGGCCGAGATGGCCGCCACCCTGGCCGCCGCCTCATTCGTGATCTTCGGGGCGATGTACCTCGCGCCGGGCAGCCCGGCGAGCTTCCTGCTCGCCGGCCGCTCGGCCTCCCCGGAGGCCCTGGCCACCGTCAACGCCCAGTACCACCTGGACGACCCGTTCCTGCTGCAGTACCTGCGCTGGGCCGGGCAGATCCTGCACGGGGACTTCGGGCGCTCGATCACCTACCGCACCGACGTCTCCCGGCTGCTCGCCGACCGGCTGCCCGCCACCCTGCTGCTGGTCGTGATGGCGCTGGTCCTCGTCGTCGCCCTCGGTCTGCTGCTCGGCTGGATCGGCGCCGTCCGGGGCGGCCGCACCGACTCGACGATCCTGGTCACCACCACCGTCGCGGTCGGCACCCCGTCCTTCGTCGCGGCCGTCCTGCTGCAGGGCCTCTTCGCGGTGAACCTGGGCTGGTTCCCCACCGGCGGAACCGGTGACGGCCTCGGGTCGATGCTCTGGCACCTGACGCTGCCCGCCCTCGCCCTGGCGCTCTACCTGATCGGCATGCTGGCCCGGGTCACCCGGGCCGCGATGGTCGACGTGCTCGGCCAGGAGCACGTGACCGTCGCCCGCAGCCGGGGCGTCACCGACCACCACGTGATCCGCCGGCACGTCTTCCGCAACGCCCTGGGCACCGTGCTCACCACCGGCGGGCTGATCGTCTCCACGCTGCTGGTCTGCACCGTGCTGGTGGAGACCGCGTTCAGCGTCGGCGGCATCGGCCAGCTCCTCGAACTGTCCACCACCACCAAGGACTTCCCCACCGTGCAGGCCATCTCCCTGATCATGGTCGGGCTGTTCATGGCGGTGAACCTGGTCGTCGACCTGCTGCACCCGCTGGTCGACCCCCGGGTCACCCTCGGAGCGAGAGAGGCCACCGGATGAGCGTCACCCTGCCCCGCCGGCCCGGCCTCGGCCGGCTGCGCACCGCCCGCGCACCGCTCCAGCTGCTCTGCCTCGGCTTCGTCGCCCTGGTCGTGCTGGCCGCCGTCCTCGCACCGTGGATCGCCCCCGCCGACCCGAACGCCGTCGACCTCGGCAACGCCCTCGCCGGACCGTCCGCCGACCACCTGCTCGGCGTCGACGCCTCCGGGCGGGACACCCTCGCCCGCCTGGTCACCGGCGCCCGGACCTCCCTGCTCGGGCCGCTCGGCGTGGTCGCCTTCTCCACCCTGGCCGGCGTGGCCGTCGGCACCGCCGCCGCCTGGCGCGGAGGCTGGCTGGACTCGGTGCTCTCCCGCAGCACCGAACTGGTCTTCGCCTTCCCGGGGATGCTGCTGGCGATCCTGATCGTCTCCGTCTACGGCGAAGGACTGATCGCCCCGGTCCTCGCGCTCGCCGTCGCCTACCTGCCCTACGTCAGCCGGCTCACCCGCTCGCTGGTCCTCGCCGAGCGGTCCCGCCCCTACGTGGAGGCCTACCGGGTCCAGGGCCACTCGGGCCCGCAGATCTGCCTGCGCCACGTCATCCCCGGCATCGCCCCGGTCGTCCTCGCGCAGTCCACCATCAACTTCGGCTACGCCCTGATCGACCTGGCCGGCCTCTCGTTCCTCGGGCTCGGCGTCCCCGCGCTCACCCCCGACTGGGGCCGGATGGTCTTCGACGGCCAGTCCGCCGTCCAGCACGGCTACCCGCTCTCGGCGATCCTGCCCTGCGTCGCGATCGTGCTGACGGTCGTCGCCTTCAACGTCGTCGGTGAGCGCTGGGCCGACCAGGTCGCCAGGAGGGACCGATGACCACTCTCGACATCCGGGGCTACCGCCTGCGCCTGCCCCGCACCGCCCGGCCCGTCCTCGCCGGCGTCGACCTCACCGTGGACGCCCGCGAGACGGTCGCCCTGGTCGGCGAGTCCGGCTCCGGGAAGAGCCTCACCTCACGCAGCGTCCTCGGCCTGCTCCCCGACGGAGCCGTCACCGAGGGCACGGTGCGGGTCAACGGTGACGACGTCCTCACCATGACGCCCGAGCAGGTGCGCCGGCTGCGCACCGGCACGGCCGCGATGATCTTCCAGGACCCGCGGGCCGCCATCAACCCGCTGCGCCGCCTCGGCGACTTCCTCACCGAGAGCGTGCGCCTCAGCGGCCGGCTGCCGGCCGAGGCCGCGACCGCACGGGCCGTCGAGATGCTGGACGCGGTCGGCCTGCCCGCCGCCGTCCTGGACCGCTACCCGGGACAGGTGTCCGGCGGCATGCTCCAACGGGTCATGATCGCGGCCGCCCTGATGGGCGATCCCGCGCTGCTCCTCGCCGACGAGCCCACCACCGCCCTGGACGTCACCTCCCAGGCCGAGGTGGTCGCGCTCCTGGGCGACCTCCAGGAGCGCTTCGGCACCGGCCTGCTCTTCGTCACCCACGACCTGGGGCTCGCCGCCGCCATCAGCGACCGCGTCTACGTGATGTACGCCGGCCGGATCGTCGAGACCGGCCCCGCCGAGGCCCTGTTCGACCGCCCCCGGCACCCCTACACGACCGCGCTGCTCGCCTCGACGCC
Source organism: Kitasatospora sp. NPDC059327 (assembly GCF_042752535.1). NCBI lineage: Bacteria > Bacillati > Actinomycetota > Actinomycetes > Kitasatosporales > Streptomycetaceae > Kitasatospora > Kitasatospora sp. NPDC059327. The sequence continues at coordinate 36,617 of NZ_JBHYYB010000082.1, forward strand.
GCGCCTGGACGCCCCCCGGGGCAGGCTCGCCGCCATCGAGGGCCGGCCACCGAGCCTGCGCGACGAGCTGACCGGCTGCCCGTTCGCGCCGCGCTGCCCGCTCGCGACGGAGCTGTGTACCCACGAGGTGCCCGAGCTGCTGCCGGTCGGCGCCGAGCCGGCCCGCCGCACCGCCTGCCACCACAGCGACCGGACGGGGGAGGGGAGCGCCGATGCGTAGCCCGGACCTGGGGGCCGCGGCCCGTTCGAAGGGAGTGCCGCCGATGCGCCGGACCGTCCTGGAGGCGGTCGGCCTGCACCGCGCCTACGGCAGCGTGCAGGCCGTCGACAACGTCTCTTTCACCCTGCCGGAGGGCGGCTCGCTGGGCATCGTCGGCGAGTCCGGCTCCGGCAAGACGACCACCGCCCGGATCGTCGTCGGGCTGGAACGCTCCGACTCCGGCCGGGTCCTGGTCCACCGCCGGGACCGCACCGAGCAGCGGCGCGGCCGGGCCCACCGGCTCGCCCGGGCCCGCGAGGTCCAGATGGTCTTCCAGGACCCGTACCTGTCCCTGGACCCGCGCACCACCGTCGGCGCCGTGCTGCGGGAGACCCTGCGGCTGCACTTCCCCGACCGGGACCACGACGGCCGGATCGCCGAACTCCTGGAGCAGGTCGGCCTCGGCGAGCGGGAGGCCGGCGCGCTGCCCCGGCAGCTCTCCGGCGGCCAGCGCCAGCGCGTCGCGATCGCCCGGGCGCTGGCGGTCGAGCCGGCCGTCCTGGTCCTCGACGAGGCGGTGGCCGCGCTCGACGTGTCCGTCCAGGCCCAGATCCTCAACCTGCTCGCGGACATCCGGGAGGCGACCGGCATCGGCTACCTGTTCATCACCCACGACCTCGGCGTCGTGCGGTCGGTGACCGACGACGTCATCGTGATGCGGCACGGGAAGGTCGTCGAGTCCGGCCGGACCGCCGAGGTCCTGGCCCGGCCCCGGCACCCCTACACCCGGCTGCTGCTGGACTCCGTGCCCAGGCCCGGCTGGGACCCGCGGTCCATCGCGGCCGCCCGCCGCGCCCTGTAGCGGCGGGCCCCCGTACCCGGGTCCGGATCGTCGACGCCCCCACGGCGGCGGTCCGGACCCGTTCCGCTCGTCCACCGGTGTGCTCCGGCCCGCTGTGTCTTCGGCTTGCTTCTCCCGCCCGTCGCCTGTCGCCCGCCGCCTGGGGCCCGCCGCCTCCCGCCCGCGCCGATTCGCCCGATCGGCGGCGCGCGGGCTCACCGGTGCTCCCGCCGGTCGCCTCTACTGTCGGATATCGCCCGTTTCAGGTGCATCCGGATGAACCAGGGGAGCTGCTGTGACACATCCCTTCCTGTCCCGTCGGGCCGTGCTGCGCTCGGGGGCGGCGGCCGCCGCGCTCGCGCTGCTGGAGGGCTGCGGCTCCGACGCCGCGTCGTCCGGCGGGGACGCACCCTCCTCCCCGGCGAGCGCGGGCACGGCCGCGACCGGGGGCGCGAGCGCGGCGGCCACGGCGGCCCCGGCCTCGTACGCCATGCCGGCCGAGTCGCGCCCGCACACCAGGACCTTCATGGCCTGGCCCGCCCTCGAAGAGGTGTGGGGCGGCCAACTGCCCGCCGTCCGCCAGGACATCGCGCACGTGGCGCAGGCCGTCGCCCGCTTCGAGCCGGTGGTGCTGATGGCCCGCCCGGACCAGAGCGCCCAGGCCCGGCAACTGTGCGGCTCCACCGTGGAGGTGATCGACCTCCCGGTGGACGACCTGTGGGCCCGGGACACCGGACCGACCTTCGTCACCGGGTCGGCCGGCCTGGCCGGCGTCGACCTCAACTTCAACGGCTGGGGGAACAAGCAGACCCACGCCGAGGACAGCCAGGTCGCCCGCAGACTCCTCGACCACTACGGAATCCGGCGGGTCCAGGCGCCGATCACCGGCGAGGGCGGCGGGATCGAGGTGGACGGCGAGGGCACCCTGATGGCCACCGAGAGCTCCTGGGTCAACGAGAACCGCAACCCCGGGAAGAGCCGCGACCAGATCGAGGCCGCGATGAAGGAGCTGTTCGGCGTCCGGAAGGTGATCTGGTTCGCCGGCGTGGCCGGGCAGGACATCACCGACTGCCACATCGACGCCCTGGCCAGATTCGCCGAGCCCGGTGTGGTCGTCATCCACCGGCCGGGCCCGGACACCCCGCCGGACATCTGGTCCCGCGCCTCCGACCAGGCCCTGGAGGTGCTCCACGCGACCACCGACGCGATGGGGCGGACGCTGCGGATCGTGGATCTCACCGAGCCCGACCTGAGCGCCGTCCCCGACCCGGGCAAGGACTTCCTGGCCACCTACCTCAACTACTACGTGGTCAACGGCGCCGTCATCATGCCCCGGTTCGGCGACCAGGCCTCCGACGACCGCGCGGCGGGCATCCTCGCCGACCTCCACCCCGGGCGCGAGATCGTACCGGTGAGCATCAACGCCATCGCCGCCGGCGGCGGGGGCATCCACTGCTCCACCCAGCAGCAGCCCGAGGCCGCCGCGGCGGCCTCCTCCGCGGGGGCGTCCTGATAGCGCGGCGGGCGCTACGCCGCGCCGGCGGCGAGCCCGAGGACGAGCGCCCGCATCACCGGCGCGGCGTCGATCCGGGCGCCCAGGGACTGGAACGCGGCCAGCCCGTCCGTCCCGGCCGCCGCCGCCTCGCCCAGCGGCACGGGATCGAACCCGCCACCGCGCTCGTCCGCCAGGACCTGGAACAGCGTGACGAAGCACGCCCGCCACCGCCGGTACTCCGCCTCCAGGCTCTCCCGCACCCGCTCGTCGCCGGCGGCGAACCAGTGCAGGGCGGAGTGCAGCCGGGACAGGTCGCCGGCCTCCGGCTGGGCCAGCATCCCGACGACCCGCTCGGCCCGTTCGGCGAAGGTCCCCGGGCCGGCGACCGCCTCCTCCAGGGGGGTGATCCACTCCGGCCTGATGCTCTCCACCACCGCGACGATCAGGTCGGTGCGGTTCTGGAAGTGGTAGTGGCACATGCCGTGTGTCACCCCGCCGAGAGCGGCCACGTTGCGGGTGGTGAACGGGACCGAGCCGTCCCCGGCGAGCAGGTCGCGCGCGGCGGCGAGCAGACGCGCCCGGGTCTGCTCGCCCTTCGCCGAGGCGCGCGGGCGCTTGGCGCCGGCCGCCGGTCCCCCGGGGGGCGGGTCGACGGGGTGGTGATCCTCAGCGCGCGTAGCCATCCGGAAACTCTAGCGAGCCCGGGCGGGTGACGAGGCGTCGGTGGCATCGGGGGCGGCGGGGTCGGGCGGACCGGCTCTGCCAAAACTCTTGACCGAGCGCTTGGTCAGTTTTACCGTCATGGCCATCACGTGGAAGCACCACGGACAGTCAGAAGAGGAGGCCGAGAGATGAACGGTCACAGCGAACCGCCCGTCTCGTCCGGCAGAGGGCCGGCCGCGTTGGGGCGAAGGAAGTTCCTGGCGGCGGCCGGGCTGGTCACGGCGGGCACCGCCCTGGCGAGCACCGGGCGCGCCGCCGCGGCCGCCCCGGCCGGACGCGCGCCGGCCGGTCGGGTCGCGGCCGCCGGCACCTTCGCCGTCCCGATCGACACGGTCACCCACACCCGGACCTGGATGGCCTGGCCGGACGACGCGACCATCTGGACCGGCCGCCGCGGCGGTCGCCGGGGCGGCACCACGCCCTCCCTCGCCCAGATCCAGGCCAACATCGCGCTCGTCGTCAACACCATCGCCAAGTACGAGCCGGTCTACCTGTGCGCCAACCCGGCGGCCGCCGCGGCCGCCCGGCGGGCCTGCCCGGGCGGCAACGTCACCGTGCTCACCACCATCCCGGTCAACGACTGCTGGATGCGGGACTCCGGCCCGGTCTTCCGCACCGACGGACTCGGCGGCCTGGACGCGGTCGGCCTCAACTTCAACGGCTGGGGCGGCAACCAGACCTACACCAACGACGGCAAGGTGGCCGCCCGGGTCGCCGCCTACGTCGGGGTGCCGTTCACCGCCGCCGCCCTGGTCGGCGAGGGCGGCGCCATCGAGACCGACGGCGCGGGCACCCTGATGGCCACCAGGAGCAGCATCCTCGTCTCCAACCGCAACCCGGGGATGACCCAGACCCAGGCCGAGAACGCGATGAAGGCCGCGTACGGAGCCTCCAAGGTCATCTGGTTCACCGGTGTCGCCGGCCAGGACATCACCGGCGACCACGTCGACGCCACCTCGCGCTTCCTGGCTCCGGGCAAGGGTCTGGTCCAGCAGCCGAACGCCACCGACGACCCGTCGGACGTCTGGACCAAGGACGAGATCAACCAGTACAACGTGCTGTCCTCGGCGACCGACGCCCGCGGCGTCCGGGTCCAGGCCACCAAGCTCGGCGGCCCCGACTACTACACGATCCGGCAGAGCGATCCCGCTTTCGTCGGCTCCTACGCCAACTACTACGTCTGCAACGGCGCGGTGATCGCCGCCCAGTTCGGGGACTCCCGGGCGGACGCCGCGGCGAAGGCGAAGCTCCAGTCGCTCTTCCCGGGCCGGGTCGTCGAGCAGCTGAACATCGACTACATCGGCCTCGGCGGCGGTGGCATCCACTGCGTCACCCAGCCGCAACCCGTCCCGTAGGGCCGGGTCGCACCGACCCCCTGCCCCGGGCGCCGTGACCGGGGCAGGGGCAGGGGCAGGGGCCGGTGGGCCGGACCTAGCGGTCCGGCCGGGGCCCGGCGCCGGCCGCCGCCGCTCCGCCGGGAGCCGTCGGCGCGGCGCCGTCCCGCTGGATC